>DMUD01000320.1:0-7924 GCA_003476475.1 Cytophagales bacterium
TCCAACCGAGGAGGGTGATGAAGTTGTAATGGTAGGTAAACAAAGGGAGTTTTGGGTTGAAAGCTGGGAATTGTAAAGGTTGGTGATTTCCTGTTGGGTCAACGCTCGGTTCCAAATTCCGATGTCGTCGAGTTGACCTTTGAAAGGGAGTTCGCCAGATATTGGCCTTGCACCTACCGAAACTGGATCATTACTTTCATTTGATATCGATATGTCTGATATGGAGTCTTGAAGAACACCATTTAAATATATTTTAGCAGTTTTCGAAAGAGAATCAAAAGATAATGAGACATTGTACCAAACTCCTAATGATAATTTATCACTACTAAACACTAGAGAATTGAACTGATTTTGTTCGCCGAAAAGGAAAATATTGGGGCCTCTCAGCTCAAAATTAGTGTATTGGTTAGGATTGTTTATTTTAGATACAATAGCATTACAAGGATTACAAAAACTTGAATTGAAAGCCGAATTACTCCAAACCGAAATTGAGAAACTACCCGAATTAAAGTTGTCAAGAATATCAATATTATCGTTAACTCCGTCAAAACTGAAAGCTTGGTTTAGATTTCCAAACCTATCTTTAGTCAAAGTTGCCCCATTTACCGAACCGTGATTGCCATTTCCACTAACATCATCAGCATTGCCGTTGAAAGGCCACCAACCTACCAAACCGTTGCTGGGCACATAAGAAGGTACATTTTGTGCAAAACTAGCGGTAGCCAAACCTAAAGATGCCACCGCGGCCATGAGTACATTTTTCTTTTTCATAATTTTTGAATTTTTGTTTTACCACTCTGTCCCAAAAGCGGTGTTGGTATAAAAAATTAGCGTGGGACAGTTACAATACTCGTGCCTGAGGGAGTCGAAGCCCTGTACAACAAAGTAAAGCAACGCCCACGCTTTGCGTGAGCGATTTGCTTTTACTCCCTGTTGTACTTTGAAATTTCGACTTTTCAGGCACAGGTTTTTGCAAACGCTAATTATCTTTAAGAAGCCATATAGGCTTTCTTTTATTCTATTTCATTCGTTTCCTTTTTGTTTGTTCAAATGTAAGGCTTTTTCTATATGATAAAAAATGTCTTTTATCATACTTGTCTGCGACAAGCACCGCATTTGTAATGCAAAAACATTCTGCTCATCTCGTCATTTTCTTTTTGGCAAATATTCTCATTGTGGCTGCGCTTGTCGAAGCAAACCATTCAAGCAAATGGAACATAAGCCAATTCATGAATATATATTGTTGTATTATCTGTTTCTATTCCCCAATTCAATTACTTGCAGGTCGGAAATGAGGCCTTGGTGTATTTTCAGCCTTATAAGGGTACGTACCGTATGGAAACCCTGTATGCCGGCAGCGCCCGGGTTCAGATACAACATATTGTGATGGGTCTTGTCGGTCACCACCCGCAGTATGTGCGAGTGGCCACAAATAAAAAGTGAAGGTTTTTTCTCGATTATTTTTGCTTTTACATTGCCAGGGTATTTGCCGGGGCTTCCGCCTATGTGCACCATGTAAACCCGGTGCCCTTCACACTCAAAAAACATTTCTTCGGGAAAAGCGCGCCGCACATCGCCACCATCTATATTTCCGTAAACGGCTTTAAAAGGCTTAAAAGCTGCCAATTTTTCGGCCACACCAGGGCCTATATCACCGGCATGCCATACCTCGTCACATTGTGCGAAATAGGAAAAAACCTTGTCGTCCAAATAGCCGTGCGTGTCCGAGATAATTCCAATTTGTTTCATTTTATCGGTATAAATACGGTTAAAACTTGTACTACAAACAGAAAGTAAATAAATTCGCAACTTTTAATTGAATAAAAAATGGAAATCTACTCAATTTTAATCGTAGCAATTCTTGCTTTTTTCTTTGCATTGACCAAATCGGCTTGGATTACCAAGTTGGATTCAGGAGATGATACCATGAAAAAAATAGCAGGGTACATAGCAGAAGGGGCTATTTCATTTCTGCGTGCCGAATACAAGGCCCTGTCGGTTTTTGTGGTCATTGTGGCCATTATCATTGGCGTATTGGCCGAAGAAGAAACCTCGCACTGGCTTATAGCGGTGGCCTTCCTTATAGGAGCGTCCCTTTCGGCTACTGCTGGGTATTTGGGCATGAAAATTGCTACTCGTTCCAATGTGCGCACCACACAAGCTGCGCGCTACAGCCTTGCCAAGGCGCTGAACGTATCCTTTTCAGGAGGATTGGTGATGGGCATCAATGTAGTTTCGTTGGGTATCATCGGTATTATTAGCCTTTTCTTGCTTTTCAACAATGTAGATGTCGTATTTGGAATGCCAAAATGGGAAATGCACAAAGTACTGGAAGTACTGATAGGTTTTTCGTTAGGTGCTGAAAGTATTGCGCTTTTTGCCCGTGTGGGCGGTGGTATCTACACCAAAGCGGCCGATGTAGGCGCAGACTTGGTAGGAAAAGTGGAAGCCAACATTCCAGAGGACGACCCTCGTAACCCTGCCGTAATTGCCGACAACGTAGGCGACAATGTAGGCGATGTGGCTGGAATGGGCGCCGACCTTTTCGGTTCGTATGTCAGTACCATTCTTGCAACAATGGTATTGGGATTGACTGTTACCGATATGAACAAGAATTTTTCAGGCATCAACCCGGCAGTACTTCTTCCTATTTTCATCGCGGGCATTGGGTTGGTGTTTTCTATAGTAGGTTCGTTTTTTGTGCGTATTCCAGACGACAAAGGTAGTCCGCAGAGAGCCTTGAACATAGGAAATTTTGGCGCAGTGGCTTTGACTGCCTTGGCCGCTTATTTCCTTATTCAATATGCATTCGACCCTACCATTACTATTAAGGGAACAGTGTATGACTCTGTAAATATTTTTTATTCAATCATTATTGGTTTGGCAGTTGGTATTGCCATTAGCCTTGTCATAGAGTATTACACTGGCAAAGAATATGGCCCTGTGAAATACATTGCAAGGCAATCGCTTACTGGTGGAGCCACCAACATTATTTCCGGCTTGAGCATAGGTATGATTTCCACAGCCATTCCTGTGATTATCTTGGTAGCAGGTATTGTGTCTTCTTATTCTATCGCAGGATTATATGGCGTAGCCATTGCGGCAACTGGCATGATGGCTACCACCGCTATACAATTGGCGATTGACGCTTTCGGCCCTATAGCCGACAATGCTGGAGGTATTGCCGAAATGAGTCATCAGCCTGCGGAAGTTCGCCAACGCACCGACATATTGGATACTGTGGGCAACACCACCGCTGCCATTGGCAAAGGCTTTGCTATTGCTTCGGCTGCTTTGACAGCTTTGGCGATGTTCTCAGCCTATATGAACACGACCGAATTAAAAGCCATCGACATTTCAAATGCGAAAGTATTGGGAGGATTGCTCATAGGGGGTATGGCACCTTTTCTTTTCTCGGCCTATTGCATACGTGCCGTAGGTGATGCGGCCAATAAAATGGTTGAAGAAGTAAGACGCCAATTCCGTGAAATAAAAGGTATTATGGAAGGTACTGCCGAGGCAGACTATCAAAAATGTATCGAAATTTCAACTAACGCCGCCTTGAAGCAAATGATTTTGCCCGGAAGCTTGGCTTTTGTAATGCCCATTTGCATAGGTTTTATATTTGGAGCCGAATCCTTGGGCGGATTCCTTGCGGGAGTGTTGGTTTCTGGTATTATGATGGCTTTCTTCCAATCGAACGCTGGCGGTGCATGGGACAACGCCAAGAAAAAGTTTGAATCGGGCGTGGACATCAACGGACAGATTTATTACAAAGGCTCCGATCCACACAAAGCAGCCGTAGTAGGCGACACCGTGGGCGACCCTTTCAAAGATACTTCCGGGCCTTCTCTTAATATCCTTATCAAATTGGTATCGATTGTGGCGATGGTCATTGCCCCTTTGATTGTGTGAAATGAAACAAATAATTCAAAAAAGCCCCAGCCCTCTGGGGCTTTTTTATTAATTCCTTTTCTGTTTGAAAAACGCGTACCTCAAAATCTTGATTTATACCATTGTCTTGGCGATAGCTACCAAGATTGCAGCAACTATTTTTTTACTTGCTATATCTACCATTGCTTGGGCAAGTTTAGCATTTTACAGCCTGTTGACAATGGGTATCCACGCCATAGTTTCCCCAAGTTTGCAATCAAAAAAACAACAATTCATAGTTGTCTTCATGGGTACGCTAGGCATTCGAATGTTTTTTAGTATTGCTTTTCTGCTTTTGTATTTATTTTTTTCAAGCAAAATCGAAATATCCTTCATTTTGTACTATTTATTGGGCTATTTATTTTTCGTTGGATTTGAAATTTACCTTTTACTTTCTAACTTGCGACCCGATTTAAAAAAGGGAATAAATAAAGAGTGAAAGCTATCTTTTTAAACATTTTTTCGAAATTACTAGTCGCCTTCTTTATTGGTGCATTCCAGTTTTCTACGAGTTACGCCACGGGCGAATCTCATAAAGAAGATTCTAAATTCAATGCGGGAGAGATGATTATCCACCACATTGTAGATGCTCATGAATGGCACATTGCAGAATTTGGACATACACACATTATTGTGCCTCTCCCCGTCATTTTGTATAACCAAGGTCATTTTACATTTTTCCTTTCCAACAAAATGGAAAATGCAGGAGATGGTGTGAAAAAATACGGTCATTTCCACTATTCTCACGGACACTTTACTGCTGAAGATGGCTCGTCAGTGTACGATTTTTCTATTACCAAAAATACCGCAGCCATGTTGATAAGTGTGGCTATTCTATTAATGATTTTTCTAAGTATAGCTGTTGCATACAAGAAAAACGTGGGCAAGGCTCCTAAAGGTATTCAGTCTTTACTTGAACCCATTATTCTATTCATTCGCGACGAAATTGCGAAGGCTTCAATTGGCGAAAAATACGAGCGCTACATGCCTTTTCTACTTACCGTTTTCTTCTTCATTTGGGTAAACAATCTAATGGGCTTAATTCCCATTTTTCCGGGTGGGGCTAATGTAACAGGTAGTATCTCCATCACATTAGTACTGGCGCTATTTACTTTTCTTATCACTACATTTAGCGGAAACAAAACCTATTGGTCTCACATTTTCCTTCCCGATGTTCCAAAAGGTTTGTATCCTTTACTAATTCCAATCGAATTGATTGGTGTCTTTTTGAAGCCTTTTGTACTAATGGTTCGTCTTTTCGCAAACATTACGGCTGGTCACATTATTATTCTTGGTTTCTTCAGCCTTATCTTTATTTTTGGCGAAATGAATACTGGCTTGGGATATGGTGTTTCTGTCTTTTCCGTAGCTTTTACATTGTTCATGAGTTTCCTTGAGTTGTTGGTAGCTTTTCTTCAAGCCTATGTATTTACTCTGCTCTCGGCATTGTATTTCGGTTCGGCAGTAGAAGAGCATCATCACGACAAACATCATTAAAATGCAAATCAACTTAGTTCCTTAATTATAAATTTAAATTACCCTTAATTCAATCTACTATTATGGCAATCTTCAATTTACTATTAGACGCGGCAGTTCCAGGTATGGCCTATTTTGGAGCTGGTATAGGTGCAGGTATTGCTGCTTTGGCTGCTGGTGTTGGTATCGGTCGCATAGGTGGTACTGCTCTTGAGTCTATCGCAAGACAACCTGAAGCAACTGACGACATTCGTGCAAACATGATTGTTGCATCTGCTCTCATCGAAGGCGCTGCTTTCTTCGGTATCGTGGTTTGTCTTTTGATTGTTTTCTTGAAGTAATTTTCTTAAACAGGGTGCTGTTCAGTACGCACCCTGTTTTTCTTTTTTCACTCTAAGTTATTTACCATGGAATTAATTCAGCCCGGTTTGGGGTTAGTATTTTGGATGACGGTTACTTTTAGCCTCGTCCTTTTTATTCTTACTAAATTTGCATGGAAGCCTATTTTAAAAGCATTAAAAGAGCGTGAAGATACCATCGAAAACGCACTAAATTCGGCCGAAAAAGCCAAACAAGAAATTCAAAAATCTCAAGCTGAAAACCAACGTATTTTGGACGAGGCACGTTTGGAACGCGATAAAGTGTTGAAAGAAGCACAAGCAACTGCCAACAATATCATCAATGAGGCGAAGGAAAAAGCAAATTCTGAAGGAGCTAAGCTCTTAGATAATGCACGCACAAGTATTCAAACTGAAAAAGCGGCTGCTCTGACCGAAATCAAGAATTTGGTGGGTACACTTTCTGTTCAAATTGCTGAACAGATGCTCAAGAAGGAATTGAATAACGATTCTTCAAACCTAGCACTCATTCAACAGTATTTGAACGATGCAAAACTAAACTAAGACCATGTCTGAAATTAGAATAGCGGCACGATATGCAAAGTCTCTTATAACACTTGCAACAGAAAATGGCGATTTGGATGTTATACATAAAGATATGCAGATTGTTTCAGAATCGTGCAAAGGTAGTAGAGAACTTGTCTTAGCTCTTAGAAGTCCTTTAATCAAATTTGACAAAAAGCGTTCCATTCTGAACGCGATTTTCAAAGATAAAGTCAGTTCTTTCACGATTAGTTTTTTTGATATCCTTACAAGAAAACATCGCGAAATGTACCTTCACGAAATTTCTAATGAGTTTGTTAGACAGTATAACACACTGAAAGGCATTCAAAAGGCGCAACTTTATACACCTGTAAGAATTGACGAATTGCTGAGGAAGCAGTTTGTCCAAATGGTGGAAATTCAATCAGGTAAAAAGGCTGAAATTGAAGAATTTGTGAAGGAAGACCTAATAGGCGGATACATATTGCGTATAGGAGATTCACAAATTGATGATTCCATCAAATCGAAGCTATTAAAAATTAAGACCACATTTACTGAAAATCAATATATACCTAAGCTATAGTTATGGTAGGAATAAGACCAGATGAAATTTCATCTATTCTAAAAGAACAATTATCGAACACCAAAACCCAAGCACAGCTGGAAGAGGTGGGTACTGTCTTGCAAGTTGGCGACGGTGTGGCTCGTATATATGGGCTTACAAAAGCGCAATCTGGCGAATTGATTGAATTCCAAAATGGATTAAAAGCTCTTGTGCTTAACCTTGAGGAAGACAATGTTGGAGCAGTAATTTTGGGAGAAACAGCCAATATTAAAGAAGGTGATACAGTAAAACGTACTGGCGAAATTGCTTTTGTTAAGGCAGGCCACGGACTCTTGGGACGTGTAGTGGATACTTTGGGAAACCCTATTGACGGAAAGGGTCCAATAGACGGTGAAGTTTTTGATATGCCTTTGGAGCGCAAAGCACCTGGTGTTATCTATCGTCAGCCCGTAAATGAACCTTTACAAACGGGAATAAAAGCTATTGATGCGATGATTCCGATTGGACGTGGACAACGTGAGTTGATTATTGGGGATCGTCAAACTGGGAAAACAACCGTAGCACTTGATACCATCATCAATCAAAGAGAATTCTTCGACAGGGGAGAACCTGTGTATTGTATTTATGTGGCTTGTGGACAAAAAGCCAGCACTATAGCTCAAACAGTATCAGTATTGGAAAAAGCTGGAGCTATGAAATATACAGTCGTGGTAGCCGCTTCCGCTTCTGATTCTGCACCTATGCAATTTTTTGCTCCTTTCACTGGTGCAGCTATTGGTGAATACTTTCGCGATTTAGGCTTCCCTGCTCTTGTTATTTATGATGACCTTTCAAAGCAAGCTGTAGCCTACCGCGAAGTGTCACTGTTGCTTCGTCGTCCACCAGGACGTGAGGCTTATCCTGGAGATGTATTTTATTTGCACAGTCGTCTCCTAGAAAGGGCAGCGAAAATTAACGCTTCGGACGAAATTGCCCAAAACATGAATGATTTACCTGCTTCTTTGACTGGTAAAGTTAAAGGTGGTGGTTCTTTAACGGCTCTTCCTATAATTGAAACACAAGCTGGTGA
>DMUD01000320.1:8323-10253 GCA_003476475.1 Cytophagales bacterium
CTTTTCAACTCGGGTATTCGTCCAGCTATCAACGTAGGGATTTCGGTATCACGTGTGGGCGGTTCTGCACAAATCAAATCGATGAAAAAAGTGGCTGGTACGCTAAAACTTGATCAAGCCCAATTCCGTGAATTGGAGGCATTTGCCAAGTTTGGATCTGACCTTGATGCTGCCACCAAACTTACAATTGAACGTGGTAAGCGAAATTTGGAGATATTGAAACAACCCGCATTTTCACCTGTATCTGTTGAGCACCAAGTAGCTATCATTTATTTGTCAACTAGTGGTTTGTTGGATCTTATTCCCGTACAAAAAGTTCGTGAGTTTGAGAAAGAATATTTAAATCTTCTTTCACTTCAACATGCCGATACTCTCGCAGCTATTAAGAAGGGTAAAATTGATGATAGTGTAACTGAAGTTTTGAGAAAGGTTTCGAAAGAATTGGCAAATAAGTACAAAGCTTAAATTGGGGTTTCGAGTTTTGGATTTTTTGTTTGTAAGAACACACCCAACACTCGAAACTCACAAAATTCAATTTTAAAGGGAATGTCTAGTTTAAAAGAAGTACGAGGAAGGATAAAGTCGGTAATGTCGACGCAACAAATCACCAAAGCTATGAAAATGGTGGCGGCTGCCAAATTGCGTAAGTCACAAGAAGCGGTTATCCAACTTAGACCTTATGCCCACAAGCTGAATAGCATCATGACTAACGTTTCTTCTGGTGCTGACATTGACTTATCTACAAATCCTTATTCTGAAGTTAGATCAGAAGACAAAGTTCTTATTATCATCATTTCTTCTGACAGGGGTTTGTGTGGTGGTTTCAATACTAATGTTATCAAAGCTACTAATATTCTTTTGAATCAGAAGTATAAAATGCAAGCTCAACAAGGCAATGTAAGCATTCTAACTTTGGGCAAAAGAAGCAATGACTATTTCCTGAAATCAGGCTGTAAGGTTATCTCTGATTATTCGCTTATTTTTTCAAAGCTTAATTTTGAAGAAGCTACAAAGGTGGCCGAAAGGGTCATGGCAGGTTTCGTAAACAAAGAATTTGACAAAGTTGAATTGGTATACAACGAATTCAAGAATGTGGCAACACAAGAGATTCGCGTAGAGCAGTTTTTACCCATGGCCTCTTCAGCGTCAGATACGGTAAATACCGCTGAAACAGACTACTTGCTTGAGCCTTCACGTACCTACATCATTGAGGAATTGGTCCCTATTTCTTTAAGAATTCAATTTTACAAAGCTGTTTTGGAATCCAATGCCTCAGAACATGGAGCACGAATGACAGCCATGGATAAGGCTACTGAAAATGCGGGCGAACTCCTTAAGGAGCTTAAGTTGATGTACAATCGTACGCGTCAAGCAGCTATCACCAACGAAATTCTCGAGATTGTGGCCGGTGCCAATGCACTTGCTGGAAAGTAATTTCTCCTATAAACTAAAAAACCACAGCTTTCGTTAAGGCTGTGGTTTTTTGTTTTTAGGCGTAGAAGAATTACATCCGTATCCGTCTGCTGATGACGCGGGCCATGATTCCCCACCCTTCTTCGTTGGGATGTACTCCATCGGCCAATAACTCTGGTCGATCCATTAAGGGAGTGTAAAGATCGATGACTTCAGCTCCTGACTTCTGGATGATCTCAAAAAGCATGAGTCGCTGCTCATTGTTCATTATTTCCGGATTGATTCCAAAATTTTCGCGGGTAACGGGCACCGGAAGGATCACGTACACTTTACCATCCTTGGGCATGTGGTCTCTAAGTTCGGCAATGAGATCTAAGTAATCTTGTACAAACTCCGCTTTATGTGCCCAGTTTTGAGGTTTGGAGTCGTTGGTACCCAATTTGATCAGCACGACATCTGGACGAAAGTCTTTTACTTGTTGGAATTGAGGCTCGTTCCAGTAGGGGAAATCTCCTTT
>DMUD01000022.1 GCA_003476475.1 Cytophagales bacterium
AAAACTATTTTCAGTGTAAATTGAGGTGCTTCTGATTTTTTTGTCGAAATTTAAGACATTAATTTGTCTGTAATTTCGACAATTCCACTATGGAACAACAGTATCGCAAAAACCTTCTTTTTCTTCGAAACAAAAAGGGGTTCAGTCAAGAAACCATGGCCAAAGAATTGGGCTACTCGCGCAGCAATTACAAAGAATATGAATATGGCAAACAACCCGACATTTCTTTTTTGCTGAAACTTAGCCACTATTTCAACATTTCTATAAACCAGCTGCTTGAAAAAGATTTGGAAGAGGATGAGAATCTTTTGAAAAAAAACTCTGTAGAAGTACTTGATATGCAGGGTCTTAGAGTGCTTACCGTTACTGTCGATGAGAATAAAAAGGAAAACATAGAGTTTGTTCCTGTAAAAGCCAAGGCCGGTTATTTAGTGGGCTATTCCGACCCTGTTTTTATTGTGAATTTGAAAAAGTTTAGTTTCCCACTTCCGTCGGTTGGTACTTTTCGGGCTTTTGAAATAGAGGGCGATTCTATGCCGCCGCACCAAAACGGATCTATAATAGTAGGAAAATATATAGATAATTGGCGCGAGGTAAAAAACCTACGAACCTACGTAGTGGTAACTAAAGACCAAGGTATTGCTTACAAGCGAATCATAAACAAGGTGCATGAAAAAGGACATTTGGTCATGATGTCAGACAATCCTATTTATCAACCCTATATTCAGAAAGCAGAAAATATATTGGAAATATGGGAATACTATTGCCACATAGGTTTTGACCCTAAACTCAATGAAGTACCAATAGACGAACGCTTGCTAAGTAAGATTGATGAACTGAGTATGGAGGTTGCAGAGCTTGGCAATTTGATGCGGAATAAGCTGGTTATTGCTTAATTTACAATCTTTTTTTGAACATAACTGTCTAAAAATAAATAACTAAAAAAACTTTTTTCGAGCTATTATTTGGCTAACTTTGTAACATTACATTAAAATAATACAATGCAAAAAGGTACAGTTAAGTTTTTCAACAACACAAAAGGTTTCGGTTTCATTACTCCAGAAGATCCAACTGCTGAGGATGTTTTCGTTCACACAACAGGTTTAATTGATGAAATTCGTGAGAATGACAAAGTAAAATTTGAAGTGCAAAAAGGTAGAAAAGGTTTGAATGCTGTTAACGTTACGTTAGCCTAATTCAATCTTTCATAATTTGTGTAAAGCCATGTCGAAAGACATGGCTTTTTAATTTTATCCATTTCCTCACAAGCTATTTTTGAGGTTTTGCCTTGAATGACCATGTTATTAGGAAGCGGGCAATTTCTCTTCCTTGAGAGTCACGACCTATGCTAGTAGTAGTTACGGTGCGCGGTTCACCAGTTTCTCTGGTTTCTTTTGCGGCATTGCCCATTATTTCCCCGTCTTCACACACAAAATAGATTCTGCCTCTGCCTTTTTTTTTAAACTCTCCTTCTAGTTTTATAATCAACATCGAGACCTCGGGCTTCAGCCCCATAGTGTACACCATGCCCAAAACTCCAGAAGAAAGTTCAGCGGCCATTGCTAAACAACCAAAATAAATAGAATGAAAAGGGTTTTTGGTAAGGTATTGGTACTTTACTCGAACTATCGCATGTTTTTCAGTGGCTTCCACTAGTCTTAAGCCTGTTAGTAATCCCATTGGTAGTTTTATGAGAAGAAACCAAGTGAAAATCAAAGGATTGTTGATAGAAGCAAGCAGTTTCTGGTTCATATTACGATAGTATGTTGTGCTACATGCATGTTTAATGTTCTGTTTTGTGCATTTCCTGTAATTTCTTAAATTTTTTGCCCACCATTAATATGTATTATATTTTACATGTTAATCTATGTTACTTAATTCAATTTTTAGTTTCAAGTGGTAGAGGTTGCCAATTTGTACGCATGAAATATTTACCTAAATACGCCGTTTAAAGCTATTGCCACAGAGCAAGTAGATGGGTCATTACCATTTTTCGTTTCTTAGCCAATTTCCCTCCCTGTCATAGTATTTCCAAGTTCCTTTTTTTATTCCAAGTGCATAGTGTCCCTGAATCTCTATTTTTCCGTTGTCGTGAAAATGCTTTATTAGGCCATGTTCTTTTCCTGCCTTGTAATAAGTTTCTGTTTTTATAATGCCATTATCGTGAAAAATCGCATGATTACCTTCCAGCATTCCCATTTTATAGTTTTCTTTGGTTTTTAGTTTTCCATTCCCACCATATTCTTCTCTAGGGCCATTCAAAATGCCCTTGGCATAGGTTTCTTTTTTCCACAAGTTTCCTTTTTCGGTATAAAATAACCATTCTCCTGTTTTTACATCGCCTTCTTGTTTACCTGTTTCCTGTATTTTTCCGTTTTCATGATAGCGAGTTGCAATACCAAATATCACTCCGTTTTTGTACGTGATGTCGTCTTTTTTATTGCCGTTGGGCAAGAAATTCACTACATGGTTATTTAGTTTTCCATTAACATATTCTTGAAACAACCTTAAATTACCATTTTGATAGTATTCTTTTCTAGTTCCGTTCAATATTCCAGCTTCATATTCTTCAGAAATACGTATGCTTTTGTCGGGATAAAAGAATTTCCAATTGCCATTGGGCTGCCCATTTAGAAAGTTTTTTTCTTCCAATAGCAAGCCATTTTCATCAAAGAACCGAGACTTTTGGTTGGTTTCTTTCTCGAAATAATACGTTTCTTCTTTAATGTTCCC
>DMUD01000187.1 GCA_003476475.1 Cytophagales bacterium
AAAAACAGTGTCAACCAAGTCGTTACCAAGCATATCCATCACAGGCTGTGCAAGTAATCGGCCCAATTCTTTACGTTCGGCATAAATGGCTTGGTCGTTACCCCTACTAAAATAGATTCTTTCGAAGCTGCAACTAAGTCGCTTTGTAGGTTCAACAATATTCACTTCAGAGTGAGATCCATCTTTTTTCACAATAAGTGCGTTTCCGGGTCCTAGCTCAGAAATTTGTTCTGGATAAAGGTTAAACGCAGTTTGAATGGCGGCTCTTTCGCTTGCAACCACTACCACTTCATCGTCGGCATAATAGTATGCAGGTCGAATGCCATTGGGGTCGCGTACTACAAAAGAGGCTCCATATCCAGTAGTGCCCACCATAGCATAGCCGCCATCAAAATCTTTGCACGATCGCTTCAATATACGTGCTATGTCCAAGCCATTTTCGATAGACTCGGTTATTTCCAAATTTGTGTAACGGTCTTTTAAACGGTTGAAAGTCATTTGGATTTCTTCGTCCAAAAAGTGTCCAATTTTCTCCATAACGGTTACAGTATCCACTTTTTCTTTTGGGTGTTGCCCCAGTTCGATTAGTTTTTGAAAAAGTTGGTCAACATTGGTCATGTTGAAATTTCCAGCCAAGGCAAAATTTCTGCTCCGCCAATTGTTTTGTCTTAAAAAAGGGTGGCAGTTTTCGATACTGTTTAGTCCGTGGGTGCCGTAGCGCAAGTGACCCAGCAAGACTTCACCCATAAACGCAACATTTTGCTTCAACCATTCGGCATTTTCAATTTTGTCTTTGTTACCTTTAAGCTGTTTCTTGACTTTTTTGTTGATTTTTTCAAAAATGTCGCCCACGGGATTTGGCTCCATACTGCGGTAGCGGCTTATGTAACGACAACCTGGCGGCACCCCTATTTTTACAACAGCCACACCTGCACCATCTTGGCCTCGGTTGGTTTGTTTCTCCATAAGTACGTACATCTTGTTTAGGCCGTAAAAAGGAGTGCCATATTTTTTGATATAATACGAAAAAGGACGTAACAAGCGGATGAGAGCAATGCCGCATTCGTGTTTGATAGGTTCGCTCATAGCCTAGATTTAGCTTTCTATATTTGTTAATTTAATAATCGCAAAAACCCAATCGGGTTTGAAAAAGAATATTAAAAGCAGTGCGTTTAAAGATAAAATGAACGCTTTTTCACCTATGGTAAGTTGTAATGCTTTCGTTTCGGAAGTATCTCGAAAGAACGCATAAAATGGCATTTTAAGATAGTAAAACAAGGACAAAACGGTGTTTAAAAGTCCAACCACCAACATGATAAATAAGCCTGTATTGTGGGTGGTTTTGTAAGATTCGTACACGCCTGCAAACATAAATAGTTTAGCCGAAAAACCTGCAGCCGGAGGCAAACCCGTGAGTGAAATCATAGTAATAAGCAATGAGGTAGCCAAGTATGGATTGTTTTTTGCAAGTCCCGAAAAGCCCTCCAATGTTTCGTCTTCTTTCCATCTTGCTACAATCTTAAGCAAATGAAAGGCTGAAAAGTTCATTAGAACATATACGGTTAGGTAATAAATAATGTTAAGGACGCCTAGCGATGTGCCTACCACAATCCCCATCAAAAGAAAACCGGCATGTGAAATAGAAGAATAAGCCAATAATCGCTTTGCATTTGTTTGACTTAAAGCCAGCAAATTGCCTGCGGTCATAGAAAAAATGGCCACTACTGTAAGCACTTGTTTCAGAAGTTCAATTTGAAAAAGAGGGATAAATTTGATTAGCACGCTAAAAGCCAAGGCTTTTGGGGCAATGGAAAAGAATGCGACAATGGGAGTGGGGGTGCCTTCGTACACGTCTGGAGCCCAACTGTGAAAAGGGAAGGCAGATATTTTGAAAAAAATTCCGACTAGCATAAACAAGATACCCAGCAAAAACAATGGAGAGGAGGCAAGGGCTGGCAAAGCGGCCTCTATTTCAGCTAAATTCAGCGATCCCGTCAGTCCATAAATCCACGACATACCAAAAAGCATGATGCCTGTAGTGGCCGATCCGTACAACACATATTTGGTGGCAGCCTCGATACTTTTAGGGTAAAAACCAAAAGCGGAAAGACAGTAAGAAGGAAGTGAAATGCACTCTAGAGCTATGAATAACATTAATATATTTTCACTTATGCACAAAAAAGTCATTCCCAATATGCTGAACAATAGCAAAAGATAGAGTTCGAGTTTTTTGTCGGAAGCAGCCCTGCGCGAATTTTCGACTATGAAACTGGTAAGAATACCCGAAACCAATGCCAGCGACTGGAAAAAATTGGAATGGCCTCCTGCCTTCATTAGCGGAAATAGGAATTCTTTGTTTGTTTGAAAAAACAATGCCAAAAACAGTAAAAGAAGAAAAATAAAGGTGGAAAGGTATTTGGGGATTTTTTTAAAAACTACCGAAACGAGTACCAAAGAAAGAATACCAGCTACAATAAGGTATTGTGTCGTGAAATGAGATAGACCACTAAGTAGTTCTTCGGTCATCAGAATTGATTTAGTAGCATTTTGTGATGTAATAACGACATATTAAACGCAAAAATAATCGGATTGTCGGGAATAGAGACGTTTGGGCTTTTATTTAAGAAATTCTTGTTGGTACTATGCTTATCTTTGCATTAAAAAAACAGCATTGCATTTCTTCAAAGCTTATACTGGTGCATTTTTTTTGTCTGTCATGTTTTGTAGTGCACAAATCGTGCAGGAAGACTTTGCTGAAGACGAAGCTTTTGTGTACAAGTCTGATATTTCAGCTGGTGTATTGTTTTCTACCAACGGCGGAATTCCGGCTGGTTTTCGAGCCAAATATGCTTGGCAGCATGCGAAGAAATCCAAGCAATTTCACCAGCTTTCTTTAGACATTGTCAATATTCGCCACCCAAAAGAATATCGACTGGCAAGTGACTCGGGCAGTGGATATTTCATTTACAACAAGACCAATTTTTTGTTTGTAGTGCGGGCCAATTATGGGCGCGAACTGTTGCTTTTCAGAAAGTCTTCGGAAGAAGGAACGGAATTGAAGTTGGTGGCAAGTGCAGGCCCTTCCATAGGTTTGGTAAAACCCTATTATGTACTGGCTAGCAATGGCCGAGGGCTAAGCACGCCCATACATTACGAGCCTGGTGTACGCATCGACCGAATATTGGGCAATAGTTTTTTTACTGGATTTGACGAGATTAGCGCCGTTTTGGGAGCAAATGCGCGCATATCGCTTGAATTTGGTATAAGTGCTTGGGATATATTTGTAACTGGTGTTGAAATGGGATTTCAAGCCGAAGCCCTTACAAAAAAGGTGCCCATTATTGCCTTTGCCGACAATAAATCGGTATTTACGTCCGCTTTTGTAAACTTTTATTTTGGGAAAAGGTATTAAAATGAAGAGTATGGAAACGGCGAAGTAATGTATGAATAAAATGCTATGTTTTTGCGCCAAAAATAAAAACCGAAAATGATAGAACTTCCGATAGTTGAAAGTACTGTGCAAAGAGCCAAGCGTCCGGATTGGCTTCGCGTGAAATTGCCTGTGGGTAAAGAGTATGCCAAAGTGCGCCAATTGGTCGATAAGTATAAGCTACACACCATTTGCGAAAGTGGCAACTGCCCTAATATGGGCGAGTGTTGGGGAGAAGGTACGGCTACGTTTATGATATTGGGCAATGTGTGCACCCGCAGTTGTACCTTTTGTGCAGTGGCTACCGGAAGACCCAACGAGTACGATGTGGAAGAACCCAAACGCGTAGCCGAGGCAATCCATTTGATGGGAGTGAAACATGCCGTCATCACCTCGGTAAACAGAGATGAGTTGAAAGACAAAGGAGCTGAAATCTGGTATCAAACAGTGGTTGAAACCAAAAAATTGTCGCCCAACACTACCATAGAAACGCTTATTCCCGATGTGCAAAACAACTGGGACGCACTCATTCGCATGATAAGTGCCGGCCAGGAAGTAGTTTCGCACAATATGGAAACCGTTAGAGGTCTTTACAGAAAAGTGCGTCCACAAGCCAAATACGACAGAAGTATCGAAGAGTTGAGGCGCATAAAAGAATATGGCAAACGAAGCAAAACGGGTATCATGTTGGGCATCGGCGAAAAAATAGAGGAAGTGTACGAAGCAATGGACGATTTGGCTGCTGTTGGGCTAGATGTGCTTACATTAGGCCAGTATCTTCAACCCACCAAAATGCACTTGGAAGTAGCCGAGTTCATCCACCCCGACTTGTTTGCCCACTATAAGGAAGAAGGCGAGAAACGCGGAATAAAATATGTGGAATCGGGGCCTTTGGTGCGTTCTTCTTATCATTCTGAAAGGCATGTGTTTGTATAGAAAATTGAAATGTAAATGAGTCTAAAGATTAAAGTAGGCATTGTAGGGGCTGCAGGTTACACGGGAGGCGAACTTCTTCGCATTCTGGTGCACCACCCCGAAGTGGACATCGTATTTGCAAATAGTAAAAGCAATGCGGGAAATCCCGTTTGGCAAGTGCATCGCGACTTGTTGGGCGATACCGATTTGTGTTTTAGTTCAAATTTGGATTCTTCCGTAGATGTATTGTTTCTGTGTTTGGGGCATGGCGACTCTTTGAAATTTATCGATGAAAACGAAGTTTATTTTAAAAGTGCGAAATTCAAAATCATCGATTTGAGCCAAGATTTTCGTTTATTAAAACGTAATACACATGCATACACAGGAAGTTTTGTGTATGGGTTGCCTGAACTGAACCGAGACGAAATAAAAAACGCAAAAAATGTTGCCAACCCCGGTTGTTTTGCCACTTGCATACAACTTGCTTTGTTGCCTTTGGCCAAAGCAGGACTTCTTAAAGACGATGTACATTTGACCGCCACCACTGGAAGCACAGGGGCAGGCCAAAAACCTACCGATACCACGCATTTTAGTTGGCGCGCCAACAATCTGTCGGTTTACAAAGCATTCGAACATCAACATTTGAAAGAAATCAATCAAAGTCTTGTGCAATTGCAGCCTCTTTTTTCGAATGCGCTAAATTTTGTGCCATACCGTGGCGATTTTACCCGTGGCATCATCGCCAATTTGCATTTAAAAACCGACTTGACTCATGAAAAAGCGGTAGAATTATATGAAGACTATTATGCAAAGCATCCTTTTACATTTTTGAGTGCTCAAAATCCAGATTTGAAGCAAGTGGTAAACACCAACAAAGGATTCCTTTACCTCGAAAAGCACGGTGATTATTTGCTTATTTTGAGTATATTAGACAACCTTCTGAAAGGAGCGAGCGGACAAGCCGTCCAAAACATGAACCTCATGTTTGGCTTAGAAGAAAAGCAAGGTTTGAAATTGAAAGGCACCGGTTTTTAAAACAAACTATACGATGAAACTATTCGACGTTTATCCACTTTACGACATTGAACCAATTCGGGCTCAGGGCGAGTTTCTTTGGGATTCGAAAGGCGAACGCTACATAGACTTATATGGTGGGCATGCCGTTATTTCTATTGGCCACAGCCACCCACATTATGTGCACAAAATTTCGGAACAACTCGCCAAAATAGGGTTCTATTCCAATTCGGTTCATATTTCCTTGCAAAATGAACTGGCAGAAAAGTTGGGAGCTCTTTCCGCATACGAAAGCTATAAACTTTTTCTCATAAATTCAGGGGCAGAAGCGGTGGAGAATGCATTGAAGCTAGCTTCGTTCAAAACTGGTAAGAAAAATGTTTTGGCTTTTTCAAAGGCATTTCACGGGCGCACTTCTGCGGCGGTCGAAGCTACCGAAAACCTTGCCATACAAGCTCCTATAAATAAAAATGGGCATGTTGTCTTTCATCCACTAAACAATTTAGAAGGCTTAGAAGACCATTTTTTAAAAGGCGAACTTTCCTCTGTCATCATAGAAGGCATACAAGGAGTAGGCGGTGTGAATGTGCCCAGCACCGAGTTTATGAAAACATTGCGCGGTTTGTGCAACAAACATAAGGTTGTCCTAATACTAGACGAGATACAGTCGGGATATGGGCGAACCGGCATGTTTTTTGCACATCAGCATATGAATATCAAGGCCGACATCATTACCGTGGCCAAGGGTATGGGAAATGGATTTCCTGTGGGTGGTATTTTGATAAGCCCCGATTTCGAGGCTTCTTATGGCCTATTGGGTACCACTTTCGGGGGCAACCATTTGGCTTGTGCTGCCGCGGTTGCCGTTTTGGACGTGATTAAAGAAGAGGATTTAATCGCCAATGCCAGCCGACTGGGTGAAACTTTTATCAACGAATTGAAAAGTTTGCCCGCCATTGTCGAAGTACGTGGAAAAGGATTGATGATAGGAATTGAATTTGATTATGCGGTGGAAGCCTTGCGCAAAAATCTTCTTTTCAAACATAAGGTTTTTACTGGCAATGCTTCCAACAAAAATACGATACGTCTTTTGCCCACACTGAACATTCAACCCTCAAGCCTTGAGTATTTTTTGGAAGCCTTGAAAAAAGAAATGCAAGTATTGGCGTAAAGTATGAAGCCCCATATCACCATTGAATATTGTCCAAAGTGTGGTTGGTTATTGCGTGCCGCATGGATGGCCCAAGAGTTTCTTACCACTTTTTCAGAGGAAATAGGCGAGGTTAGTTTGCGTCCCTCGCCTATTGCAGGTTCTTTTCTCATAGAAATTGATGGAAAAGTGGTTTTCGACAGGAAGGAAAATGATGCATTTCCCGAAATAAAATACTTGAAACAAGCGGTAAGAGACAAGATTGCGCCAAATAAAAATTTGGGCCACGCCGATGCCAAATAGCTGGATTAAAGAATAAACTCTCTAACCTAATTGCGCTCTTACCAGTTCTATATTGCTTTTTGCCAAACTACAAACAGTCAGATATTCGCCATCTTTCAGGAAATGGAGGTTTTTGTTGTCCTTGAGGATGTGTTTGGAATGTAACAAAAAAAGGTGCTGCACATGCCGAGGTGCTCATAACCATAAACTATTTTTTAGGGAAATGTCTTTGCTTACTATTTTCGATAAATTTTATTTGTTAAGATATTGTTACTTAAATTTTGGCCACACATTATTTTTTGAAAATCGTAGCTTTGGCTGTTGAACTGTGTTTTGGCCATTTTTATTTTCATAATAGTTTATTGAATCTTAATAAAGCATAACTTAGTGCAAACAAAGCATCTGAATGGCTAAACGACAGGACAATGCCAGAGAACATAAAGAGGCTGTGCAAAAATTTGAGCAAATGCTCAAAAACAACCTCAGTTTTTTCTTCGAATCGCATGAATACGAGTATATTATTTCTTTCTACATAGAGAAAAATCAATGGAATCATGCCGCGAAAGCTTGCGAATTTGCTATAAGCCAATATCCTTTTTCCACCCATTTTTTACTAGATAAATGTGTCATACTGGCTCATAAAAAGCAATTTGAAGAAGCACACAGATTATTGGATTTTGCAGAAAACATGCAGCCCAATGATGCTGATATCATCATAGCGCGCAGTCAGCTTTTTATGCAAAATGGAGAACACAAAAAAAACATTGGCTATTTGAAATACGCAGTTGAAATGAGCAGCGAACCCGAATTGATATATTTTCATTTAGGTTTGGCATATCAAGTGAACGGCGAGTTTGAAAATGCGATTCAATATCATAAAAAAGCATTAGAACAAGACATTGAAAATGAAGAGGTTTTTTTTGAACTAGCTTTTTGTTTGGATATGTCAGGAATGCTAGAAGAAAGTATTTCCTATTATAAAAAATTTATTGATAAGGACCCCTACTCGCATTATGCATGGTACAATCTTGGACTTTTGTACAGCAAGTTGGAACAATTCGAGTTGGCATTGAATGCATACGATTACGCCACTATAATAAAGGCCGATTTTTCATCGGCATGGTTTAATTTGGGGAATACTCATTTTGCCTTGGCGCAGTATTCCGACGCGATAGATTGCTACAAAAAAGTGATAGAATTTGAAGAGGCATCGGTAGAAGCTATTTGTTATTTAGGAAACTGTTACGAGAAAATGGAACAGATAGACGCTGCCATGGATCAGTACAGGCAATCATTGCGTCTAGACCCCAATTTTCCAGAAGCGCTTTATGGAATGGCTTTTTGTTTAGAAAAACGTAACAAATGGTTCGAGGCCTACGGTTTTGTACGAAAGGCGGTGGATGCCGACGAGCTAAATGGGGACTACTGGTTTTTGTTGGCCGATGTAGAAGCTAAAATTGGAAATATAACGCATGCATTGGAGTCCTATGAGAAAGCATCGTTGCTAGCTCCCGACAATTCAGATATTTGGCTAAGCTGGTCTTTGGTATTTTACGAACAAGCGGAATATGAAAAAGCATTTAGCATTGTAAGTTTGGGCATTACTGAAAATGCCAAAAGTGCTGAATTGTATTATCATGCCAGCATTTATCTTATCAATCAAGGAAAATACAAGGAAGCCTTAGATTTTTTGCAAAATGCCTTAATTTTGGACTTTGAAATGCATCCCATTTTGTTTGAGTATTTCACCAACTTAGAAGTTCAAAAGGGATTATATAAAATTATTGAACAATATAAAGATAAAGAATGAATTTTTTTATAAACAATCTTCCTGACCGTACATCGAAGCCTAGGCAGTCTGGTTTAACCATGGTTATGGATAAAGGAATGAGCATTAGGCAGGCAGAAGACATGTTAGATAGTTCAGGCCAATATTTCGACATAGTGAAACTGGGTTGGTGTACTTCCTTTTTGACTCCACAACTGAAAGAAAAAATCAAATTGTACAAAAGTGCCTCTTTGCCTGTTTATTTGGGAGGCACTTTGTTCGAGGCTTTTATTGTACGTAACCAATTCGAGGATTACATGCGTACTCTCGATGATTTTGGCATTGAATATGTAGAAGTTTCAGATGGTTCAATAGACCTACCCCACGACCGCAAGTGTGAATATATCAGAACGTTGGCCAAAAACTACACTGTTTTATCGGAGGTAGGTTCAAAAGACGATCAAAAAATTATTCCTCCTTACAAATGGATATCCTTGATGAAAGCAGAATTGGAGGCTGGTTCATGGAAAGTGATAGGAGAGGCAAGAGAGAGTGGAAATGTTGGCTTGTTTCGTTCCAGTGGCGAAGTGCGTTCTGGTTTGGTAGAAGAGATTTTGACTCAAATCCCATTTGAAAGCATCATTTGGGAAGCTCCTCAAAAAGAACAACAAGTGTGGTTCATCAAATTGTTGGGTGCCAACGTAAATGTGGGAAATATTTCTCCAAACGACATCATACCTCTAGAGACCATCCGATTGGGACTTAGAGGAGATACTTTTCTACATTTTATTGGGAAAGACTGGGACGTCAAGGTTTGATTTTGTGTGGATTTTGTCCCAGCTGAAGGTTCATGTGAAAAATACAACCTCGGTTCTGTAAGTCAGGTTCTAAGTTTATAGTCACTTTTTCATATACAGTTTTGTTGTGCAAGCGTATTGCTTTAGACAAGGCGGCTTTCCCAACAAGATTGTACACAAGCCCTAATACCATAAATCCAGAACCAGTCCACAAGAACGCTTTTTTATCTTCAATCATCCAGCTTTTACTTTTTTCTGGGTCTGCTTTGTACCAATTTTTAATGCTTTTATCATTCATAGAAAGATAATCGGCCAATGCATAAACTGTCAAAGCACTTCCAATAATTACCCCCCTACGACCTGTCCTTATCCAATTTTGGGCATTTTTAAATGCCAATTTGGCTTCACTATTTGGGCTTTTGGAAAAAACTCTTTCAAAATCTCGCAGTTTTGTCAGTTCTTTATTTTGGTAGAAATAGTTTTCGCGAAAATGGTAGCGCATTACTTCTATTTCGGATGAATCGATATTTTTCGGGTCGCTTTCGAAATGGGAAATGTTTTTTAGATTGAAATCTTGAAAATACCGCTGCAATGCCTTTGAAACAATGTTAGGCCAAAGAGGGGTGATGTCTT
>DMUD01000219.1:0-3475 GCA_003476475.1 Cytophagales bacterium
GACAATGTCCGAAGGTTTAATATCTTTCTGCAATAGGTTAAGAATAGCATTTCCAACCGACTTGCATTCTGCTTTTTTCTTGTCGCTAGTGGCTGGTGCAGATGAACTGAAAGGAAGGCTTAGCCCCATTGCCTCGATGGTAGAAGCCATGGTATTGGCCGTGTACATTCCACCACAAGCCCCTGCTCCTGGTATGGCATTTTGAATAATACCCTTGAAATCTTCTTCAGAAATATTGTGGGCAAATTTCTTTCCAAGAGCTTCAAAAGCCGATACGATATTTAATTTTTCGCCTTTCCATAGTCCCGAACGAATGGTTCCACCATATACCATAATTGAAGGACGATTCAGTCTGCCCATTGCTATAATAGCACCAGGCATATTTTTGTCGCATCCCATAATGGATACAATCGAATCGTAGTAATGCGCACCCGATATTGCCTCGATTGAATCGGCAATGATGTCGCGCGAGGGCAACGAGTAACACATGCCTGCAGTACCCATGCTCATTCCATCACTCACCCCTATCGTATTGAAAACGATAGGTTTTAACCCCGCTTCCTTTACCCCTTGTTTAACCAAATCGGCCAAGCCGTTCAAATGCATATTGCAGGTATTGCCCTCGTATCCGGAGCTGGCAATGCCTACTTGGGCTTTGTGTAAGTCCTCTTCAGTAAATCCTGCGCCATACATCATGGCTTGAGAAGCGGGTTGATTGATATCTTCGGTAAGTTTAGAGCTATATTTATTCAACATATCGTTTTGGCGTGATTTTAGTGTCGCAAGTTAAATTTCAATTTTCAGAGTACAAAACCACAGTAAAGAGGTTAAGTTTTGGAATTATGGAGTTTTTATTTTGTTTAAGATAAAGATTTCGATTCAATTCATTTTTCTTTTGGGAAAAGCATTAAATCACCTCTTCATAACTTTCTATAGGTTCACAGGTACACACCAAATTTCGGTCGCCGTGCGCGCTGTCTATGCGACTCACAGTTGGCCAAAATTTGCTGTTTCTAACCCAATCTAAAGGAAATGCGGCTTTTTCTCGGCTGTATGGACGAGTCCAGTCGTGGGCTATGATAACGGTAGCAGTGTGCGGAGCATTTTTCAACACATTGTCGGCTTTGTCGGCTAAACCTATTTCAATTTCCCTAATTTCCTCACGAATTTGAAGTAAGGCATCGCAAAAGCGATCCAAATCTTCTTTTGTTTCACTTTCGGTAGGTTCAATCATAAGTGTGCCTGCTACTGGAAACGACACGGTAGGAGCGTGAAAACCGTAGTCCATCAATCGTTTGGCCACGTCTTCCACTTCTATACCCACCGAGAGTTTAAACTGTCTGAAATCGACAATCATTTCATGGGCACAGCGACCGTTTGATCCTACATACAATATGGGGTAGTGTTTTTCCAATCTTGATTTAATGTAATTGGCATTCAAAATGGCAAACTTGGTGGCTTTTGCCAATCCTTCAGCACCCATCATGGCGATGTAGGCATAGGAAATGGGCAATATGCTGGCACTGCCCCATGGTGCTGCCGATACGGCGTGAATGGCTTTTTCGCCGCCCGTTTTTATTACGGAATGTCCGCACAAGAAAGGCGCCAAATGTTTTTTAACTCCTATTGGTCCCACACCTGGGCCGCCACCGCCGTGCGGAATGCAGAAGGTTTTGTGCAAATTGAGGTGGCACACATCTGCCCCAATTGTTGCTGGACTTGTAAGCCCCACTTGTGCATTCATGTTAGCACCGTCCATATACACTTGTCCGCCATACTCATGAATGATTTCACAAATTTCATTTATAGCCTCTTCGAAAACACCGTGGGTTGAAGGATAGGTCACCATCAAACAGGAAAGTTCGTGCTTGTATTGCTCGGCCTTGGCGCGCAAATCGGTCAAATCGATGTTTCCTTTCTCGTCGCATTTGGTTACCACAATCTTCATACCTGCCATGGCTGCCGAAGCGGGATTGGTACCATGTGCCGATGAAGGAATAAGAGCTATGTTGCGGTGGGTATCTCCGTTGGCCCTATGATAAGCCCTTATCACCATCAAACCAGCATATTCGCCCTGTGCACCCGAATTGGGCTGTAAAGAAACCGCATCAAAACCTGTAATTTCTTCAAGCCACTTTTCCAAGTTACTTATGATTTCGGCATACCCTTGGGTTTGGTCGGTTGGGGCAAAAGGATGAAGCGCGTTAATCTCAGGCCAGGTAACTGGTATCATTTCAGTGGTTGCATTCAGCTTCATGGTACAAGAACCCAACGAAATCATGCTATGAACCATGCTCAAGTCTTTGTTTTCCAGGGACTTCAAATAGCGCAACATGCTGTGTTCGGCATGGTGACTATTGAAAACTGGATGAGAAAGATAAGAAGAAGTACGCATTAGCGTGAAAGGAATTTCATGATTTATGTTTTCCGATAAGGATTTCAACTCTTCTGTTGTGACTTTTTTTCCTAAGGCTGAAGCAAACAAGTTGACTAATTGCACCACTTCGTCGAAATTAGTCAGTTCGTCAAAGGAAAAGCCCAAAAAAGTATCAGGATAAACACGCAGATTGAAATTTGCTTCCAATGCGTTTTCATGTATGACTTGCAAGTTGGAATCTACACGCACTTTTAGCGTATCGAAATAGTACAGATTTTCGAGCTTATAACCAAGTTGGCTCAATGCTTTGGCCGCCAAAACGGTAAGTCCGTGCACACGTTGTGCTATCTTTTTTAGGTTGGCAGGGCCATGATAAACCGCATAGGCCGCCGCCATTACCGACAAAAGCACTTGGGCTGTGCATATATTGGAAGTGGCTTTTTCCCTACGAATGTGTTGTTCTCTGGTTTGCAAGGCCATTCTATAAGCCTTATTTCCTTCGGCATCTACCGAAATACCAATGATGCGACCGGGCATATTGCGCTTGAACTCGTCTTTTGTGGCAAAAAATGCGGCATGGGGACCACCATAACCTAGTGGTACACCAAAACGCTGCGAACTACCGACCACCACGTCTGCTCCCATTTCGCCTGGTGGAGTTAAAAGGGTAAGGCTCAATAAATCGGTTGCCACAATTACGCGTATGCCTTTTGTGTGCGCCTCATTTATGAGGTGGCTGTAATCATACAAAGCACCATCGGCAGCAGGGTACTGCACTACAATCGCAAAAACAGCCTCATCGTTCAGGTCGAAAAGCGAGTGGCTACCTATTTGCAACTCTTGCCCCAGCGGTTCGGTGCGGGTTTTTAATAAATCGATGGTTTGGGGAAAACACAATTCAGAGACAAGTAACTTGTTGGATTTTAGTTTATTACTTGGCCTTACGCTATACAAAAGTGCCACCGCTTCGGCTGCGGCAGTGGCTTCGTCTAGCAAGGAGGCATTGGCAATTTGCATGCCTGTGAGGTCGCAAATCATCGTTTGATAGTTCAACAACATTTCCAAACGACCTTGGGCAATTTCGGCTTGGTAGGGCGT
>DMUD01000219.1:3803-4024 GCA_003476475.1 Cytophagales bacterium
ATTTCGGCTTGGTATGGCGTGTAGGCAGTGTACCAACCCGGATTTTCCATGATGTTGCGCAAAATCACTTTGGGCACCACGGTATCGTAATATCCCATTCCAATCAACGAACGAAACAATTTGTTTTTCGAAGCTATCGATTTGAAATTTTTCAAAAACTCACTTTCAGTTTGAGCTTTGGGCAAGTTTAATGGAGATTGCAAGCGGATATGAGAGGGAAT
>DMUD01000219.1:4346-4590 GCA_003476475.1 Cytophagales bacterium
GTTTCCCCTATCAACTGGTCTATGTTTTCCACCCCAACTTGTTTTAGCATTTGGGCAAGTTCTTCACCGTCAGGGCCTATGTGTCGATATGAAAAAGGCTCCGAATAAGTAATAAAATCTTTCATAAAAGGAAAGTCGTTGTTAGAAGGCAAACACAAACTTAAGAGAAAGGGTTATGAGTTCAAAGCAATCAAATCAATGCCTCGTTTTACTCGGAAAATCATACCAATCCCCTCGTTGTGAA
>DMUD01000221.1:0-4608 GCA_003476475.1 Cytophagales bacterium
TGTTGAATAAAACCCTTGTTTTCGGTGTAGTTACTGAAACACTTGGAAAAAAGAAGGTCAGTTTTGTGCAAATACCTTCTAATTTGCCCCGATTTTACAGTATTGAAGTTGGAAATTTGAGTAGACTTCTACCCATTGAAGAAATCATTCGTTGGAAAATTGCAGACCTTTTCCGAAATGTACACATTGTGTCCACGTCATTGTTCCGAATCATTAGGAACGGCGATTTTGAAGAAGTGGATGTAGAAGACCTTGATAAAAATTTTGTAGAGGAAATAAAGAAAAAACTGAAGAAACGCCTTACTGGTCGTGTGGTAAGGCTAGATATCGAAGGCAGTTATTCCGAATATTTGTTGAAATGGTTGAAAAAAAGTTTCTTGTTAGAAGACAATAATATATTCATCCTGAACAACTTGTTGGATATGACTTGTTTGTGGCAGTTGGTCAACAATCCAATATTTTCCGACCAAAGGGTCACTCCAATGCCATGTGTGATGCCTGTGAGTTATCCTGTGCATGATAAAACAAAAATTTTTGACACGCTAAAACAACAAGATATTTTGATGCATCATCCCTACAACAGCATTGAAATCATGTTGGACTTGCTGGAGCAAGCTGCTGAGGATAACGATGTTTTAGCCATTAAAATCACCATTTACCGGTTGGCCAAAAAGTCTCGCATTGTCGATGCCTTGGAAAAAGCCGCATTGAAAGGCAAGCATGTTTCGGTGCTGTTTGAAGTAAAGGCACGATTTGATGAAGAGCGTAATTTGGAAAATGCCCAAAGACTTCAAAAAGCTGGAGCTTTTGTGGTGTATGGCGTGGCCATGTTGAAAACCCATTGCAAGCTTTTAATGGTTGTGCGAAAAGAAGATAAAAATACGGTTCGATACGTCCACCTTTCTTCAGGAAATTACAACGAAGATACCTCCAAAATTTATTCAGATATTGGGTTGCTCACAACCGACGAAACCATAGCCAACGATGTAAACGAACTTTTCAACGTAATTACTGGCAATTCAAAGCCTTACCAGTATTCAAGACTTCTTACAGCACCTGTGCAAATGAAGAATGGCTTGTTGGAATTGATAAGAAAAGAGGCAAAAAATGCTAAAAAAGGTATTCCTTCGCGCATTGTAATCAAAGTGAACTCTTTACAAGACAAGGATTTCATAGATGAGTTGTATAAGGCCTCAAATGCAGGAGTTCGCATTACGCTTATTGTTAGGGGCATTTGTTGCCTGAGACCCGGCCGAGAAGGTTTGAGTGAGAATATTTCGGTGATTTCTATCGTGGGCGATTTTCTAGAGCATACCCGCATCTATTATTTCCACAATGCTGGCGAACCATTGGTATATAGTGGTAGTGCCGACATTATGGTACGTAGTTTTGAGCGACGAATTGAATGTCTTTTCCTTATTGCCAATCCAATGCTTAAACAAGAAGCTATCAATATTTTGGCCTGCAATATAAAAGACAATATGAACAGTTATTTTGTATTGGAGAATGGGAATTATGTGAAAGAGACTTTGAATGGCGAAAAACCCTTCAGTATTCACGAGCATTTTTTCCAGGTTACGCCAGAAGAAGTGGCGAATGCTTCGCTGATGGTGCTCTAGTTTAGAAGAGCAGTGGCTAAAATCAAATCTTCCGGAGTCGTTATTTTTAGATTTTGGTAACTCCCTTCAACCAAATGTATTGCAAATCCTGCTTTTTCCGCCACCGTGGCATCGTCGGTCGAAACTGAATTCCCCATGCTATCAAAAGCTTTCTTTATCAGATATGTTGGAAAAGTTTGGGGAGTTTGCATCAACCGTAAAGAATCCCTTTCCAAAGCGGTATTCCCATTTTCATTTACCAGTCGTACCGAATCTTTGGCTTTTACACAAGCTACACCCGAACCATTCTTTTCAGCCGAAATGAAACAATTTTCAATTATTTCATTGCTCACCAAAGGTCTTGCCCCATCGTGAATGGCTACAATTCCCTCGTCATCAATGACATTTAAGCCATTTCGTACCGATTCGGTGCGGGTATTGCCCCCTATGACTATTTGATGTGGTATGAGAATCTCGTGTTTTTGGCACATTTCTTTCCAAAAAGGAATTTCTTTTTTGGCCAAAACTACGATTTGTTTTGTTGAGGGGTCGTTTTCAAAAAACGCCTTCAAACTGTAATACAAAACAGGCTTCCCTGCAAGTAGTAAAAATTGCTTGGGAAGCCCGCTTTTCATACGAGAGCCAGTGCCGGCTGCCACTATGATAGCATACCGTGGCATGTGCTTTACAAGATTAACATCGCATCGCCATAGGCACAGAATCGGTAATTTTCTTTTACCGCTGTTTCGTAGGCACTCATAATAAGGTCGTAACCACCAAAAGCACACGACATCATCAATAACGTAGATTCAGGCGGATGAAAGCCAGTGATTACAGAGTTTACAATCTTAAAATCGTATGGTGGGAATATAAATTTATCAGTCCAGTTGTCGGTAGGTTTCAATCTATTGTTGGCCGAAACTGAAGATTCGAGAGCTCTTGTAACGGTAGTACCCACCGCACACACTCTTTTTTTATTGTCTAATGCATCGTTCACCCTATTGGCCAACTGCTCGCTGATGGTGAAATGCTCGGAATCGGTTTTGTGTTTTGTCAAATCTTCCACATCTACCGCACGAAAAGAACCCAAACCAACATCCAAGGTCATAGGAATGGTGTCGACACCTTTCAATTCCAGCCTTTTGATGAGTTGTTTGGTGAAATGAAGACCAGCAGAAGGAGCTGCAACAGCCCCAATTTTTGATGCAAAGATGGTTTGATAACGATCCGAATCCTCTGCTTCTACTTTTCTTTTGATGTATCTTGGTAAAGGGGTTTCACCAAGTTCCTCTACTATTTTACGAAAATCCTTGTCGTCGCCGTCGAACAAAAAACGAATTGTTCTGCCGCGAGAGGTGGTGTTGTCGATGACTTCGGCAACTAGGTTGCTGTCTCCAAAGTATAGTTTGTTGCCGACGCGAATTTTTCTGGCAGGATCTACCAAGACATCCCACAAACGTGCTTCTTTGTTTAATTCCCGAAGCAAAAACACTTCAATTTTTGCTCCTGTTTTTTCTTTATTTCCATACAATCTGGCTGGAAATACCATAGAATCGTTCACAGCCAACACATCGCCTTCGTCAAAATATTCCAATATGTCCTTGAAGGTTTTGTGTTCTATTTTTTTGGTGTCTCGATGAATAATCATTAAACGCGACTCATCACGGTTTTCGGTAGGATAAAGCGCGATTTTTTCGTTTGGTAAATCGTATTTGAACTCGGATAGTTTCATGTACAAATGAGTGTTAAAAGGACATAGAAAGCCCAATTTTATAAATAGGGCGCAAAGGTAATTATTAAATTTAATAATAGAAGAAAACACAGCCAGTTAACCTTAAAACTGGTAGGCGTTTTCCTTTTTTAGGGGTAATGTACACATGGGTACTCTTCTACAACACTGTTGAAACTGGCAAAATAATTTCCAATACCCTCTAGGTTACCACCTTCAAAATCTAAAATAAAATCGCCTCCAGCATGGTTGCGAATCACATCGTTAAAAATAAGGGAAATGGCACTATGTTTTCGACCTTCGTCGTTCATCGCCCCAAATAAATAGTAGATGCGCTTATGGTACTCAACAAAAAAACCATACGAAAGTTCATCCCCTGTGTTGTTTTTGCATAACACCAACTTCCCCATTTTTCTTTGCATGCATTCCTTGAAAATGCTTTCTATAGCAATAAAAACATCTTTCGTGAGTTTGCCTTGTTTTTTGGCCTGATGCGTTTTGTACATCTTTATGGCGTGTTCGATATTGTATGTTTCCTCGGTTTTCCAACCCAGTTCGCGCGCTTTTTTTAAGTTTCTTTTTCTGTTTTGGTTGAATTGGCGTTGTAATGAAGGATAGTCTTGACTTAAATCTAGCGAGTAGTTTTTTTTTGTTTCAATCTTATGTTTTTTAGGAAGAATTTCTTTGGGGATATTTAGTTCATGACTAAAATGCATTCTGAATGAACTAAACTGGCGGGGCACATTACTATTGAAAAATTCTTTGAGTAATAAGGTGGGTTGTTTGTTTGTCTTGCAACACAAACCGCTTTTTTGTACAAAAATGGGCTGATAAAGTTTTTTGAAAAACAAAAATCGTTTGGTGGGCAATGGAATTACGGCTTCATAGTCGCCCCACACGATAGCGTCCCAATGGCAAGTAGCATCTAAATACCAAGACAACAAATAGAGGCTAGGGCAAGTGCTTATTTCGACTAAGGCATCCCACTTGGCCTTGTCGATGTTTGCATGCTTGACAAAATTCATCTTACCTTTTTTGAAAGCGCATAATTTATCGAGGCAAAGCTGCTTTTACAATATTTTCGTACACATCTCCCCAATTTTTCCATATTTTGTGTGTGCCCAAAGATTCATTGTGGAAAACAGTGACCAGTTCGCCTCCCATGTTTTTAACTTGTTTAATAAGGGGTTTTACGGAATAAATCACATCTTTGGAGCGGATCTTCATGTAGTATTTCATGGTGCTGTCCATGATGCAAAAAGGATGCACCAATAAATCGGT
>DMUD01000221.1:4894-5612 GCA_003476475.1 Cytophagales bacterium
AGGATGCACCAATAAATCGGTCATTTGCTCATTTTTCAAATCGTAGAAATAAAAAGGACAGCATATGCTCGCACGGAAGCCGTTTTCTTTTGAGTAACCCATGCTGAAATCTTCTTTTATGCCATTTGCAATTAAGTTATGATAGGTTTCCGGCAGCTTAAGTTTCAAGAAGTGTTGTCGGCTAAAATCGATGTGCTGTTTGGTGATTTTTTCCAGACGTTCCTTTTCTTTTATTATGAGTTTGGTATTGTTGTTTGATTCGTAAGAAGGATGAAGTCCAACACGATATCGATAGGCGATTTTTTTTATCAGGTCGATGAAATGAGGATTGTTATGATTCAAATTACGGTCGAATTTGCCCAAATCGCCAATTAGTATGAAGTAGAGAGGGTTTAGTCCATGTTTTTTGTGTATTTCAAATTGTTTATCATACGAGTCATAAGGATCTGGTTCTGTGCCGAAACATATTTTTATTTTCCTCTCTATGTCCTCAAATTTTAGTTTGAAAGCACTATTCAGGATGGAATATAACATTCGTGAACAGCCTTTGTGTTTGTAAGCATAGGCATTGTCAATGTCGATTGTAGGAAGAAAACTATATTTTAATTCAGGGAAGAATATGTTGGGAAAATGTTCCAACAATTTTTTTTTCACCAATTCAGCATAGTGATTTACTACTGGTATTTGCAAGAAATGATTGCGTTTGGCGATGCTTCGG
>DMUD01000183.1 GCA_003476475.1 Cytophagales bacterium
TGTAAAATGATTATCTCCGATTTTAGCGAAAAAACCATGCAGGTGCGCGCCACTATGAGCGCTTCCGACCCCGACAAGGCGTTCGAACTGCGTGCCCAAATAAGGGAAGAACTGATTGGATACCTGAAACAAAATTATGCTGATTTGTTGCCTCGCGTACTCATCAACAGTACTGAATAGTGTTTTTTATTTTTTCCAAAATACTGCATTTTCTTTTTGTGCCTTTTTATTGGCTTTACGGCACTATGCTGGCTTCTTTTTTTGTTTCGCCCAAAAAGAAACGAATACTCCTTATTTCCTCTATTTGTATTCTATATGTGTACTCCACCGAAATTTTTTTAAATCCCCTGCTTTGGTGGTGGGAGACACCTTTGGTGTGGTACAAAGAGGTGGAAGAGGGTTACGATGCGGCCATAGTGCTGGGGGGCATGGCCTCGTCTGGCAAACTTCCCGACGATAGGACTCATTTTGCTGGGTCGTCGGACAGGCTTATGCACGCCATGCAATTGTACAAGTTGGGAAAAGCCAAAAAAATCATTCTGAGCGGTGGCAGTGGAGAGATATTTGGGAAGAAAATACCCGAGGCGGAATATTTAAAAAGGGTATTGTTGTTGTGTGGGGTAAAAGAATCCGACATTATTTGTGAAGACAAATCGCGAAATACCCGTGAAAATGCTACCAATACGGTAGTTTTGACAAGAAAATATTTCGCACCAAGGGCCAAGTTTTTATTGGTTACATCGGCATGGCACATGCCCCGCGCCATTGCTTGCTATGAAAAAGTGGGCTTGAAAGTAAAGGCCTTTCCCGTCGATTCGCAAGCCAAGGAAACCATCATATCGCTTGATAATTTTCTTCCTAGTGTGTGGGCACCATGCAAGTGGCACATCATTTTGCACGAACTGATGGGCTATGCAGTGTATAAAGTAAGTGGCTATATCTAAAGCTAGCCATTATTTCAATATAACTCACCTATATTCAGGTTGGGTAGAAGGCGCTGTTTTTAACAGCTACCATATACTGTAAATCTGTACCCTGAGCTTGTAGAAGAGGCTTAACAACTTTAAACATCTATACTTTATACTTTAAAACTTAAAAAAATGCCTCTAATTAAACCCGTAAAAGGAATTAGCCCTCGTTTTGGCAAAGATTGTTTTTTTGCTGAAAATGCCACCATCGTGGGCGACGTGCAAACGGGCGACCACTGCACCTTTTGGTTTCAAAGTGTAGTAAGAGCCGATGTGCATTACATCAAAATGGGGCATAATGTCAATGTGCAAGACGGAGCCATACTGCATGGCACGTATCAAAAGCACCCGTTGAATATTGGCAACCATGTTTCTATCGGACATCGCGCCATAGTGCACGGCTGCACCATCGAAGACAATGTGATGATAGGCATGGGAGCGATTGTGATGGACAATGCCTACATCGAAAAAAATAGCTTGATAGCAGCAGGGGCAGTGGTTTTGGAAAATACCCGAGTGGAAAGCGGCAGCGTGTATGCCGGCGTGCCCGCCAAAAAAGTAAAGGAACTGAGCCCCGAACATTTCAAAGCCCTGAACGAACGCATTGCTAATAATTATGTGATGTATGCGTCGTGGTATGAAGAGAAATAAAATAAGAAGTATAAAGTTTAGATGTTTCTAGGTTCACCCACCTAATTATCCAATCTGAGAGGAAGGCTTCAAAAACCCGTCCGCTTAGCTTGTCGAAGCGCATCTTTCTAAAAGCCCAGGGTAAAGATTAAAGTGTATATAGCTGTTGCAAACAGCAATCTAAACCGCCCTCGTTAGTGCGCGGCGGTAACGAAGGCGCTGAGTGGGACGAAATGGGAATTGCTTCAGTTGGGATAGTTAATGGAAATGTAAACTTTCCACAATCATTTTGAGGTCATTTGGCTTCACATCTTCCTTTTCGCTTTTGTCATAAATTGTGAGAAAATAAATGGATTTTGGATCAAGACATAAATAGATAATGACCCTTGCGCCAGCCCGTTTACCTTTTCCTTTTGAAGCTAAAGATAGTCGAATTTTGTAGCAATTGTTGCCTAAAGAAACCCCTGAATCTGGTTTTTCTGCTAAATCATTGATAAGATTGGTATATTCCTTTTTTAGGGAAGGAAATTTTTTGACTAGCCGTTTTAATTCTTTTTCAAAACGATGCGTAGAAAAAACACTATAACTCATCCAACAATTCTTGCGCTGTTTTTAGCTTGATTTTGCCCTGCTTGTGCAAACGTACATCATCGGCAGCCTCTTTCAAATCACTCATCAGTTTGGCTGTTTCTTTACCCAAAGGCTTTGCTTTTCTTACAAAAGCAAGACTTTTCAACACCTGCATACTAATGGAAGCATTTTTATCCTTTATGTCAAGCAATACTTTCATTTTGTTGTTGTTTTTACAAATCTAACTTTTTCTAACCAAATTTCTGTCTCTATTTGTTTCTCACTCTGTCATCTTAATGGATAGTGTTATGCCTGGCAATTTCAAACTTAAATTCCTCGCTAAGCCTACCAAAGCAAATTCGGTGAGATTTTTGCGCTTATATCTTTGTTTATGGTATAGAAATTTCTAGTTAAAAGCACCCGTCCGCTGAGCTTGTCGAAAAAGCGCAGGGTAAAGATTAAAGTGTATGTAGCTGTTGCAAACAGCAATCTAAACCGCCCTCGTTAGTGCGCAGCGGTAACGAGGGCGGTGAGTGGGGGTTTGTGTTAATGTATTAATCTCTTATGCAGCGTATTGCATTTCCGTTTTCTTTAATGTTTTCAAAATCAGTCACAGCGCTATTTGTATAGCTGAGCCCTTGACCAAAAGCGCTTGTTTTTGCATATGGTGGGCTAACAGATGTCTTGCTACTCTCGGTGCTAGTCCACCAACCTGTAGAAGTTCCAATGCTTCCGAATGTGCCGTTCGCGGTTCGTGTAGGGGCAGGAAGTGCGTTAAACCCACTGCTATTTGTGCCATTGCCACTTGCATTAAAGTACATATTCCAACCAGTCGTACTTTTTAATTGCAAGCCAGGGTTTGTTCCTAAGTAATTAATCATTGTCGTCCATTCATCATTAGAAGGAACATGCCAACCTTTTGGACAAATTTCACCAGCATTTATGGCATACCAATTGTACAAGGCTCCATATTTATTTGTTTGACTAGAAATACTGTCATTTTTATTCCAAAACATGGCAGGTGTAGAGGGTGCTGTGGTGTTTGTAATCAGGGGAATAGGTGTGCCATTGTTGTATTTAGTGGTACGAAGATTTTCAGCCATCCATGTTTGAGTGCCAATTTTGACTATGGGGTAGGTGTAGCCATCTATGGTCGCAGCGTCGTTGGGATTTTTGAAAAATACACTATCAACATTTGAAATGGGGTATTTTAATAATCTACCTAGTTTTTGTCGTACATACATAGTGTCTTGCGCAAAACTCATAGTGATTGCGAAAGTAAAAATCAATGCTGAAGTAATTTTCTTTTTCATTTTTATATAAATTTTAGTTGTTGATAATCAGTTGTTTTGTTTCAATTTTATTTCCTGTTTCTATTTTAAAAATGTACACACCGGGCGACCAGTTGTCTTTGTTTAAATAAATTTCGTTATTGCCTAATTGACTTGATTTTTCTGTTTGCCAAACAGTGATTCCTTTTAAATCAATTATTTTCAAGGTGGTCAGTGTAGTTTGCGAAGCATCGTACCGAATTGTTAAAACTCCGTTTACTAAAGGGTTCGGGAAAAGCTGAAGGGAAGTTGATGAATGGTTTCTTTCTTCTTCCATACCAGTTGTCAAATTGATGAAATTGAAAAACCTAACATTACTTAGTAGGGTTGTTTCTATTTTGCCATCCGTTTTGTTTACTTGAACTATGCCTGATGGAAAAGTGAGACTTCTAATGGCCGTTAAGGTGTGTTGTATTTTTGTATCATCTTTCAGATTGATGTTCAATGTGTTTTGTGCATTTGCATAATATATGCCAAGAAATAAAAGTAAGGGGAGAGTTTTTATCTTATTTCTCATTTTAAAAGTAGTCAAAGAGGTGGATTATTTTTTAGTGAAAATTGTTTATGTGTTTACAAATAATTTTATTGTTAATTTTTTACAAAAAGAATAACTAAATCAATACTCGCTAATCAGTTTTTTAAAATTTTCATTAGTTTTAACCCAAAAATTATTACTTTTAGTATTTGAATTGGGTAAAAATGGAGGATATCGGCAAGGTGTTGGACAAGCTAAAAATGGCAAGAAAAGAGAAAGGCTATTCGCACGAAAACATGGCGATAGAGTTGGGTATAAGCCAGGCAGCCTACACCAATATAGAGAAAAACGAGTCGAAACTAACGGTAGAACGATTGATAAAAATTTCGGAAATATTAGAAAAGCCTACCTATTACTTTTTCGAGACTAGCCCACATAACATATACAACCAGCACAATACTGACAATGCCATTGGCCACATTGACAATTTGTACCAAGACAATAAAGAAACCCAAGCCCGCTTGGTGCAAAGCTACGAGGCCGCCATTCAAAACCTGAAAGAAGAAGTGGCCTTTCTGCGCAGCCTGCTTGATGCAAAAAAATAGTTTTCCTTTTCAGCTTCCTCCTCCTAATATTGCTTTCTTTTCTCACTCTTAATTATGCGTTCATTTACCAATCCCCAATTGAAAATTGAAACCTGGGACGACCTAAAACCTTATTTTGAAAGTTTGCTCGCGCGACCTATCGATAGTTTAGCGCAATACCAACAATGGTTGCACGACCGTTCCGAACTGGAGTCGGTTGTTTCGGAAGATTTGGCTTGGCGCTATGTGCGCATGACCTGCGACACGGCCAGCAAAGAAAAGACGGAGCTTTACACCTATTTTATCGCCCACATCGAGCCCCAAATTGCCCCCATTTCCAACCAACTCGACGAGAAAGCGCTTGCTAGTCCTTTTCGTAGCCAGCTTACGGGCAGTGCATTTGGCATCATGTTTCGCAGCATCGAAAAAAATGCCCAGATATTTCGAGAAGCCAATGTGCCGCTTTTTGCCGAAATGTCGCAAGAATCACAAAAATATGGTGCCATAGCTGGTGCCATGACGGTAGAGCTGGATGGCGATGAAGTGACCTTGCAAAAGGCAGCCGACAGGCTACAAAGCACCAATCGCCAAGAACGAGAGGCGGCGTACCGCAAAATAAACGACCGAAGGAAAACGGACAGCAACACGCTGAATGACTTGTACGACAAGCTCATAACCATGCGCCATCAGGTAGCGTTGAATGCCGATTTTGCCAATTTTCGCGACTATATGTTTGTGAGTTTGGGGCGTTTCGATTACACCAAGGAAGACTGTTTTGCTTTTCACGACGCCATTGCCAACGAGGTGGTGCCCTTGCTGAACCAATTGGCCACAGACCGCAAAGAGAAACTGGACATTGACTCTTTGCGCCCTTGGGATTTGAGTGTGGACAAGCTGGGCAAAGCACCTTTGAAACCTTTTGCCACCGCCGACGAATTGTTGGAAAAAACGATTGCGTGTTTTGATAAGCTCGACACCTTTTTGGGCGATTGTTTGCGAGTGATGCAAAAAATGAACCGTTTCGATTTGGAATCGAGAAAGGGCAAAGCACCGGGTGGCTACAATTACCCGATGGAAGAAACGGGCTATCCCTTTATTTTCATGAACGCCACTTCCAACTTTCGCGACATGATTACGCTGTTGCACGAAGGGGGACATGCCGTGCATTCGGTTTTGACCAAAGATTTGGAACTGAACAGCTTCCGATCTTTTACTTCTGAAGTGGCTGAATTGGCTTCCATGAGTATGGAACTGATTACGATGGACTACTGGGATATTTTCTTTCCCAACCCCGACGACCTAAAAAGAGCCAAAAGGCAGCATTTGGAACAAATAATCGAAACCTTGCCTTGGGTGGCCATTATCGACAAATTTCAACATTGGGTGTATGAAAATCCCAAGCATAGCCTTGCCCAGCGCACGGCCGAATGGAACAAGATTCACCATTCTTTTAGTGCCAGTTTGATAGATTGGGAGGGTTTGCAATCATACAAAGACATTGTGTGGCAGAAACAGCTACACTTATATGAAGTTCCCTTCTATTATGTGGAATACGGCATTGCCCAACTGGGAGCATTGGCAGTGTGGAAAAACTGCAAGGAAAAGCCGCAAGAAGGGCTGAAGCAATACTTGGCGGCACTTTCGCTGGGCTATACCAAACCCATCAAAGAAATTTATGCCACGGCTGGTATTCGTTTCGATTTTTCAAAAGACTACATCAGCGAGTTGATGCGTTTTGTGAAATCGGAATTGGAAAAGCTGGATTAGCGATAAACTAATTGGCGGCATAATCGTTGTATATTTGTCTTTTACAATCTAGGAAAGCCATGGCACATTTTGAAGTAGATGAAAGGGGGTTTTATGGAAGTTTTGGGGGAGCATTTATCCCCGAAATGCTGTACCCCAACGTAGAAGAGTTGCGCGAGAAATATCTCGGCATTATTCACGACCCATCTTTTCAGGAAGAATGGCGCAGTTTGCTGAAAGACTATGTAGGCCGTCCTACACCACTTTTTCTGGCCAAAAGGCTTTCTGAAAAATACGGTTGCACCATATACTTGAAACGCGAAGACCTGTGCCACACGGGTGCACACAAAGTCAACAATACACTTGGGCAAATTATTTTGGCCAAACGCCTAGGCAAAACCCGCATCATAGCCGAAACGGGGGCCGGCCAGCACGGAGTAGCCACAGCTACTGCATGTGCGCTCATGGGCATGAAATGCGTCATTTACATGGGCAAAGTGGACATCGAAAGGCAGGCTCCCAACGTGCATCGCATGAAGATATTGGGAGCTGAGGTGCGCGCGGCCACTTGTGGTAGCCAAACCCTGAAAGATGCTACCAACGAAGCAATGCGCGACTGGATTAGCAATCCCGAAGACACCCATTACATCATAGGGTCGGTAGTAGGCCCACATCCTTTCCCCGACATGGTGGCACGTTTTCAGGCGGTGATAAGCGAAGAAATCATGCTACAGCTACATGAAAAGACGGGTAAATCTACTCCCGACTATGTGATAGCCTGTGTGGGTGGTGGCAGCAATGCGGCAGGTGCCTTTTACCTTTTTTTAGACAAGCCACAAGTGAAACTTGTCGCAGCAGAGGCGGCAGGCTTGGGGGTGCTTTCGGGTTATTCGGCCGCTACCACAGTGCTTGGCAAACCGGGAGTGTTGCTAGGCAGCCGT
>DMUD01000172.1 GCA_003476475.1 Cytophagales bacterium
TCTAGCCCAATCAATTCTAATGTGTTATTCTTTGATGAGCTTTTTTAATTCTTCATCGTTCAATTTTATAGGGTATTTTTTGCGCAACTCGGCAATCCATTCTTTTTCTAAGTAACCTTGATAGTCTGAAATGGCTTGTCCTCTTGCCTCGTCAAGCGATTTAGTAGTGGGCTCTAACAAAGCCTTTGACCAAATAAATACAGCTCGGTTTCCTTTTTTGAAGGAAAACTCACCTACTTTCCAAGACAAAGAGTCCAATAGATTGTTTTCACCTTGCTGAAATTTTCCTGCCGAAACTTCCAAAGTCAAAGGTTTTTCAGCATTGAAAATTTTCTCTAAAGCTTTTGGCGATGTGCTAAAAGTTTGGAAGGTGATTTTTCCTGCCATTGGATTCGATTCCTTCTCAATTTTAACATTCTTTCCTTTTTTTTCAGGGATAATGTCGCGAACAATTTTCACCTCTTTTTGAAATTGTCCTAGATTTACATTTCTTGATTTGAGATATGCCAAAACGCTATCCAAACGCTTGCTTCCTAGTGCATCTTTTACTGATTCAAATGAAGTTATTTTTATGATTAAGTTTTTGTCACGTTTCACATAATTACCTACTCGGTTTAAGTTATTCTGCATTTCTTTTTCTACTGTCCACTTACCTACGGCAAAAGTCAAAGTGTCGAAACTTGGGTCAGGCACAGAATAAACATTAGAATTTTTTAATGTATTTATAGCTTTTATAAGAGTTGGTTCGTCGGCAGCATTCAATACGATGGCTTCGTTACGCGGTTTCCAAGTGTAGTTTTTTTTGTTTTTTTCAAAAAATGCAGCAAGGCCAAGAGTGTCGTTTACTGCTTTTGTCCAAACTTTTTCATCCATTAATGAAAAGAGTAAAATTCCGTCCTTATATTCATCGTAAAGCATTCTATAGTCTTCGTATTTGTCGGCCAAGCGCGATTCTTCGTAATCCATGACCACTTTTTCAGAAAACGCTTTGAAGTTGCTGCGTTGAATGGCTGAAGGGCTCATTTCTTGCTTTGGTTTTTGGTTTGCCGATACGTAATCGTAAAAATCTTTCAAGGAATAGGTTTTAGTGCCAATAGTAATCAAAGGCAATTTCAAGCTTGTGTTGTCGCTTTTATAAGAAAATGTACCTTTGACCAAACTGCTGTCGGCGGTGTTGAACACATTATTCAGTATTGCGGCGTTTTCGGTGTAGTTGTATTCCTTTTTCCTTTTTTGGATAAAAATGGTTTTGTTCATGTCCGACCTGGAGTCTTTTTGCACTTTCGTTTTGATGCCCGATTCCATTTCACTAAATGATTTTAATGGTTTCTTTTCAATTAGTTTTAAAATGTGCCAGCCGTAAGGAGTTTTGATAGGCGAGGAAATGTCTCCTGGCTTTGCTAATCCGAAAGCAGCGTCTTCGAAACTTGCTACCCCTAGTTGATTGGAGGCAAATGTTTGCAGTTCTCCTCCGTTAGTTTTGGAATTATAGTCGTCTGAGAACTGGCTGCATAGTTCTGACCAATTTTCACCTGCCTGTATTTTTGCATACAATTCTTCTATTTTTTGTTTGGCCGCAATAGAATCTTCTTTCGAAATTCCTTCTCCAGCCCTTATCATAATGTGAGCTACTTTTACTTCTCCACGAGATGGCCTGCGTCCCGTAACTTTCAAAATGTGATAGCCAAAACGGGTACGAACGGGCATCGAGATGCTTCCAACGGGAGTTTTGTAGGCGGCTTCTTCAAAAGGGTACACCATTTGTAAAGCGGTGAAATAGCCTAGTTTACCAAAGTTTTGTTTGGCCGATGGGTCTTGGGAGTATCGGCGTGCCAATGTGTCGAAACTTTCACCTGCCAGCGCCTTGCTACGATATTCCATTATTTTGGTGTAGGCAGCCAAAGTGTCTTTAGGTTCTGCATCCGGACTTACATTCAACAGAATATGGGACGCACTTACTTCCTCTTTCATTCTTTCGTATGCCTCTTTTATAAGCTGTTCGGTCACTCCTTTTTCAGTTAGGTAAGGCTGGGCCAATTGTTTGCGATAACCTTCAAGTTCAGCCTTGAAATCTTTGAGAGTATCTCTTCCTTCGGCCTCGGCTTCTAAAATTTTAAGTCTAAAATTGGTGTATAGTTCTAAATACTCGCGAAGGCTTTTTTCGGAATAGGCATCCGGGGCACTTGCATTGTTTTTATTGTACACATATTTGAAATCGCTTGTTTTGATTTGATTGGGACCTATGGTGAGCATAGTCGCATTATTATTTTGTTGCGATGTATGACTTATGGTTTTGGATTTTTGGCTGGTTTTACAATTCTGAAGCAGAAGTAAAGACAAACAAGCAACGATTGTTTTTTTCATTTTGGTAAATGGTTCGAAATGGATTACAATTTTAACTAATTTGAGTAATATAGAAAGCAACGCCTAATTAATATGCAGACATTGTGCATTGTGTTTTATGTATTTTTAAAGTTTTCAGCTTCAATTTTAAGAATGTATTGCATGATTTTTTCTGTAGCACCTGCTTTGCTTTCTACGTAATGTAAATTTTTCTTTCCCAAAGTTGTATTTTTCTTTTTTTCATCGAACAAATCCGAAAGCAAATGGTTTAGTTCAGTTTCATTTTTTACCGAAAAAGCACATCCTTCTATCAAAATTTCTAAAGCCTCGGGAAAACCTTTTGTATTTGGGCCAAATATGATGGGTATTCCGTAAACAGCAGGTTCTAATATGTTGTGCAAACCTTGTTTGAAAGCTCCACCAACGTAAGCCACTTGGGCATATTGGTAAATGTGAGCTAGCATGCCAATATTGTCTATTATCAATACTTTTTTTCTGGCAAAGTGTGGATCGGAATTTATTTTAGAGTATTTAATATAAGAAACCGATAAATCATCCACAATACTTTTTATCATTTTATCGCTAATATCGTGAGGAGCAAGAATGATTTTGACTCTTGAATTTTGGTCGTTTACAAATTTCTTGAGGACTTCAATGTCTTGTGGCCAACAGCTACCCACCACTAACGTGGGTGTGTTTGATACGAACTCCTCAACTTTAGGATAGTTTTTGTAGGATGATTTTAATTGTAAAACTTGGTCGAACCGGGTGTCACCGGCAATTAGGTTTTCAATGTTGTGCCTTTGTAAAAGGTTTTGGGATGCCTTGTCTTGCACAAATATGCGTGAAAATTTTTTCAATGATTTTTTGAAAAAATTAATTTTGAAAACTGGTTGACCTTCGTAAAAACGTGCTGAGAAAAGGATGGAGACTGTTTTTGCTTGCGCGAGAGCAGTCATGTAGTGAGGCCATATTTCTGATTTAACAAAAATGGCAAGTGTAGGATTGGCAATTTTTACGAAATCTCGTGCATTTTTCCTAGTGTCGGCAGGAAGGTAAGTTACAAAGTCGGCCCATTCGGTGTTTTTTCGGGCCTCATAGCCAGAAGGCGAAAAGAATGTGAGTAGAATTGCATATTCAGGCATTTCTTTTCTCACGGCCATCATTACGGGTTTTGCTTGTTCGAATTCTCCCAAAGAGGCGCAATGAAACCAGACAATATGTTTTTGGTTTGCTATGTTTGAAGCTTTCAATTTTGCACGCCAATTTTTTCTTCCTTCTAGCCATTTCCTTATTTTGGTGCTGAAAGGAGAGGCCAATCGCAAAATGATCAGAGTTAACGAAACGAATAAACTGTAGAGCAACGACATTTTTGTAGAAAAAGAAAAGGCTATGCTTTTACACAGTATCCATGAAGTCCTTTTCAACTTTATTGAAAAGGATAATGCCAAAAATGAGGGTTAACAAGGTTACAAGGCTTGAATAACCCAAGTATTCCCATTTGAATTCTCCAACACCCATTACCGAAAAGCGAAATGTTTCGACTATAGAGGTCATTGGGTTTAGCAAAATATAGGTTTTGTATTTGCCCGACATAAGCGAGAGCGGGTAAATAATGGGAGTGGCATACATAAGTAATTGAACACCAAATGAAACCAAAAATTTCAAGTCGCGATATTTGGTTGTAAGCGACGAAACAATAATGCCCAATCCAAGCCCCAAAAAAGCCATAAGCGCAATAAGGTAAGGCAATAGAAGAAGGTAAATGTTGGGGCGAAGCTGTACACCTTGCGCAAAGAAGTACACATAAATCCCTATGAACATGACCGATTGTATGAAAAATGATACAAGTCCAGAGATAACGTTGGAAATGGGCACCGTGAGCCTTGGAAAATATACTTTGCCAAAAATGTTGGCGTTGGCCACAAAAGTATCTGAAGTTTTGTTCAGGCATCCTGCAAAATAATTCCACATCAAAATGCCCGACATGTAGAACATGGCTTGGGGCAAACCGTCGGTGGGTAGTTTGGCGATGCGGCCAAAAATAATCATATAGGTGAGGGTGGTGAGGAGTGGTTGCAACACAAACCAAATAGGCCCCAAAATCGTTTGCTTGTATTGCGACACAAAATCGCGTCTTACAAACATATACACAAGGTCTCGGTACCGCCAAATGTCGCCCAAATGCAAGTTGAACCAACTGTTTTTAGGTTGTATAACTAGCGACCATTCTTCTTCTTGTTCTTTCATGGAGTAATGCCAAAAGGCAAAAATTAAACAAACAAATTTAATATATCTTCTTGCGTGAGCGATTTCACAAACGATTCTTCGGTACTGATAATCTCGTTGGCCAATTTTTTCTTGGAGTTCTGCAACATGATGATTTTCTCTTCCAAAGTATCTTTTGTGATAAATTTGTAGATGAAGACCTTTTTATCTTGTCCAATGCGGTGGGCTCGGTCTATGGCTTGTTGTTCGGCAGCTGGGTTCCACCATGGATCCAAAATAAAAACATAGTCGGCTGCTGTGAGATTGAGCCCTACTCCACCCGCTTTTAGCGATATCAGGAAAATTTTCATCGAATTGTCTTGCTGAAAAACTTCCACCTCTTTTTGTCGGTCGCGTGTGCTGCCATCTAAATAGGAATATCGAATATTTTCTTTGTCCAAATGTTGTTGGAGCAATTTTAAATGTTTTACAAACTGACTGAATATCAAAATTTTATGATTTTCAGAGATGGCATTTTGCAACATAGAAAGCACTTCTTCCATTTTTCCCGAGTCGCCAGCATAGTCTTCCACGGCCATGGCAGGATGGTTGGCCAATTGTCTCAGTTTGGTTAGGCCTTGCAGTATATATAGTTGTGAATTGCCAATTCCTTTTTTTTCAATAGTTTCTGTAATCTGATTTCGAATAAACGACTTCGTTTCTTCGTACAAGCGTTGTTGTTCTTCGCTCATCAGGCAATATTGTATAAATTCTGTTTTTTCGGGCAGTTCCTTTTCCACCTGCGACTTGTTTCTTCGTAGCACAAAAGGCTTGATAAGGTTGTGCAATCTTTGCGATTTGGCTTGGTCGTTTTTCTTTTCGATAGGCACCAAAAACTCTCTTTTAAAGAAAGACAAATTGCCTAGCAAACCAGGGTTTACGAAATTCATTTGGCTCCAAAGGTCGCTGGTACTGTTTTCGATGGGGGTGCCCGTTAAAATCAGTTTGTTTTTGCTTTTCAGCTTTACAATTTCTTTTGCAATAACCGAGCTAGGGTTTTTTATAGCTTGAGATTCGTCTAAAATAATGTAGTTGAAATAGAATTCCTTCATAATATCGGCATCGTTGCGAATGGTGCCGTAGGTGGTCAATATCAAATCGTAGTTTATAAAATTTTCGGTGTTTTTGTCGCGAAATGCTCCGGTATAGTTGAATACTTTCAACATCGGTGCAAATTTTTTGGCTTCTAGTTCCCAATTGTACACCAACGAGGTGGGCATGATAAGCAAGGAAGGATTTGAGATATTGCTTTCTTTTTCAGATTGTAGCAAAGCCAATGTTTGTACTGTTTTGCCAAGTCCCATGTCATCGGCTAAACAACCACCCAAACCATAGTTGGCCAAAAAACGCATCCAGTTGAAGCCCGCTTTTTGGTAGCTTCGTAGATTTCCACGAAAATTTTTTGGAATTGGGAAATCCTCTATTTTCTCGAATTCTTTTAGTTTTTCAAGCTTGTTGTTCAGACTTACTTTCGCCAAATTCTCTTTGTCCATCTCTTCGACCAAGGCTACATGGTGTTTTTTCAAGGTCAAGCCTTCGCCCAATTGTGATTCATCGGAAAGTTGGAATAAATCGGAATAACGCGTGAACCATTCTTCAGGTATTACGGCTATTTGTCCGTTTGGTAATTCAATTTCGTGCTTGTTTTCAATAATGTATTTTCTAATTCTTCTGAATGGAATTTCGTAAGGTCCAAAGCGTACCACGGCATTTACATCAAACCAATCGATGTTTTCTTGGATGGAAATGGTCAGTTCGGATTTTCCTAGGAAGTATCGTTTTACGTCTTTGTGATGCTGCTGAATTTTGAAACCAAGATTTTCTAATTCCTCGGCGTGGTAGTTTATCCAGTCAAAGGCTTTGTACTTGGGCATTACGGCTTTGCCGTGTTTTATTTCCAAACCCCTGTTTAGCAGTTCCGAAAGTTTGTTTTTTTCCCAGTCGGTAAAACGTTTTACCTTGTGAAAAGTGTAATTGTCTTGTACTTTTTCTACTTTAACGCTGGTGGTCGTGTTATTTCCTGCACTGAAAATAAAGTTGCCATAGTGAAAGGAAAGGTCGAATACGATTTTGCCTTCTACATCTTCCACTTTTACAGCATTATTATTTGAGTCGTTGAATAAGGTCAATGGCGAGCTAACCGACAACATTTCGGTAAATGACAAATATGGAAATGCGTTTTCGCGTTCGTTGATAATGTCGAAGCCTTTGGCATACACATCAAAAGAAGCAATAAGCGGTGCGATGAATTTTTTGTAGTAGGCATCTTCCACTTTTTTTGGAACTTCTATGAATTTTTTTTGTAAAAAAGGCTTCAGTTTTGACCCTTCCACTTCTTTTTCAAAAGTGTAAAGCTTGCTTTCCAAAAGAAGCCAAGCGGGTTTTTGACACACGATAAAGGCGTTTTTGTATTGGAAATCTACTTTTTCGCCTTTGTATTTAATAGTAGGGTAGTAATGCGTGTTGTTTTCGTTGCGGAAAAAATGGAAGAGGACGCTCGCTTTTTCGGGCATCACTTCTATTTTGCGCCAAGTAGGTTCACCATCGTTGCCCATTTCGAACAATAGTTTGCCTGGCATGTAGGACAATATTTTCGTCTTTTTATCCTCTACATATTTCAAAATGGCCTCTTGAAGCAATGGGTCGCCTTTTTCCTTGTTGAATACTTTTGGAAAAAATTCTTGAGCACTTATTTTTTTGGTAGAATGTTTTTTGAGGACGACATCTTGCTGCATGCTGTCAATGAGCTTAATCATTTCCAAGTCTCGTTGGTCTAGACCAGACTCAAAATCCTGACAGTTGACAGATGAAATATTTTGGTGCTGAAGGGTAAGTCGGCCTTTTTCGTCGAGCTGAATAATGAAGGATTCAAAAATAAAACCAAGGTATTCGTGCTGATAAAGCGAATACACTATTTGGAATGGTTTTTGAGGTGAAACGTTCATTTTTGGGAAATGCCAACCTCAAATATAAATACTATTCAGCCTATTTAGAAAGATTTTGTTTCTGTTTAGTAGTATATATGGAAGGTTGTGAAATGGATGTATAAATGAAAAAAATAATTGAAATACAATTTATAGCGCTGCATAACTTCTGTCCCAATCCTTCCAAACTGCTTCATAACCTTGTTTTTCAAGCATTTGTACAATTTCGTGTGGGCTTCTTTCGTCGTCAATTTCAAATTGTTCCAACGACTCTTTTTCTACAGTATAACCTCCGGGATTTGTTTTAGAACCTGCGCTCATGCTGGTAATGCCCAATTTTACAATGTTGTTGCGGAATTTTGGGCTTTCACGGGTAGAAATGGATAGTTCAACTTCTTGGTTAAAAATACGATAGGCGCATATTAGCTGTACCAATTCCCTATCGTTCATTTCTACTTTTGGTTCTAGCCCGCCCGAAAATGGCCGTAGGCGAGGAAAGGAAATAGAATACTTGGTTTGCCAATAGTTGCGTTCTAGGTAGTCGAGGTGTAGTGCCGTATAATAACTGTCGGTGCGCCAATCTTCCAATCCGAATAGGACGCCTAAACCTATTTTGTGCACGCCTGCTTTTCCAAGGCGGTCGGGTGTTTCTAAACGATAATGGAAATGGGCCTTTTTTCCTTTTGGATGATGTTTTCGGTAGTCTTCTTTATGGTAAGTTTCTTGGTATATCAAAACGGTATTTAGACCAAGGGCAACTAATTTCTCGTACTCCTTTTGTTCCAAAGGTTGTACTTCCATTGATATTTGTGAAAAATGTGGAGAAATCAATTTTATGGCATTTTCGAAATAAGGAAGTCCTACATTGGTTTGGTCTTCGCCGGTTACAAGCAAAACATGGTCGTAACCTTGCTCTTTTAGGAAAGTTATTTCTTGTATTATTTCTTTGTCTGTCAGTGTTTTGCGTTTTACTTTATTGCCAAAACTGAAGCCGCAATAGGTACACACATTGTGGCATTCGTTTGAAAGATACATTGGAATGAACAAATGAATCGTTTTGCCAAAACGTTTCAACGTTAGTTCACGGCTCAAAGTGGCCATTTGCTCAAGATATGGTGTAGCAGCAGGCGAAATCAAGGCTTTGAAATCTTCGAGCGACCGTTTGCTGGTTTTCGACAAAGCAGCTTCCACATCTTGGGAAGTTTTCCCAAAAATCGATTCTTTTACTTCGTCCCAGTCGTGTTGTTCGAAAATTTCGGTGAAGGTCATTGAGCAATTAAGTATCTTTTGGCAAATAACAGAATTACAGGCATAAAAAGAGATCCATCATACTCAGAATTTGTCAAAAAAATTCACTAGTTCATCAATTTCTGTATTTGGAATAGCAGGAAAATTGGCAATGCGAAAGGAATTATTTTTCCAGTTTCCATAGCCTTTGCCTAGTAAAATGCCATGTTTTATGGCGTTTTGATGCAGCTCTTCTATAAAAAATTCTTCACCTGTAAAAGCCAATACTGTATCCGAATAACAGTAATTGTTTTGAGTAATAGGTTGAAACTCGGAATAGCCTTGGAAGTATTGGTACAAATGTTGGGCTCTGGTGTGGTTTTTTTGTCCTAGTTCATCAACATTTGGTAAAATTTCTAAAATCCTGTATAACAGGTAAATATCCAAAATGTTGGGAGTGTAGTGCGTTTGATTGTGGACTGCATTTTCGTGTACTCGCAAGAAGCTGTTGTAATGTTTGTTTTCGCCTATTTCTTCGGCTTTCTGTATCACAGCATCGGAATAAATGAGTAAACCCAGCCCCGATGGCAGACCAAAACATTTTTGCACCGAGGCAAACCATAAGTCGGCATGGGCAATGTGCAGTTGGATGCCCCCAAGCGAACTAGTGGCATCTATGGCAATAAATTGGTCTATGAAGGCTTTGCGAAATGCTCCTAAAACTTCGTCATGCACTTGTGTGCCATTCGAAGTTTCGTTTTGGGTTAGGCAAATCCACTCATTGTCCAACGCAATATCCAAGAGTTCGGGTTTCAAAAGTGTATCGACAGAAAATGGATGGGCTTCTGCTTCTGGTTTTAGATTTTGCGAAAACTGAAACCATTTTTGTCCGAAGTCGCCATTGTAAAGGTGAAAACTTCTTTTTTCAATTAACGATTGCGCTATTATTTCCCAACATTCGGTAGCCGAAGAAACAAAGGCCAAGTGATAGCCTTCAGGAACATTCAAAAAGGAAAAAAGTTTTTCGGTAGTAAGACGGTGCAATTCTTGGAAAATGCTGCTGCGGTGGTTTAAACTCAGCAAACCTTTTGCAAATCCGTCGGCGGCAAAGCCCGCCACTTCATCGTAGAGCCTAGAGGGGCCAGGGTAGAAATTAGCTTTGAATAAGGCTTCCAATAGATTAATAGATTTTTAAAGAAGATTAAGGCAAATCAAATAGTGCTTTAAGGCCTTTTGCTTCATTGGGTTTCATTTTTCTAGCCAACACCAGACGAATCTCGCGTCGATTTAGAGCTGTTTCATACATTAATTTCTCTGTTTCCGATTCGGGAATGACCGGTGGCACTGGTACAGGTTTGCCGTTCTCGTCCAATGCCACAAACGTGAAATAAGCTTCATTGCTTCGGTATTTACGCATGGCGGGTACGTCTTCGCTCCACACCTCAATGTGTACTTCCATAGAGGTGTGAAAGGCGCGTGTCACTTTGGCTTTCAAGGTTACTACACTCCCAAGTTTAATGGGTTCTTTAAACGACACATTGTCAACCGAGGCGGTGACTACAAATCGATTTGAGTGGCGCTGTGCCGAAATTGCAGCCACCACATCCATCCAACGCATTAGTTGACCTCCCATCAGGTTGAAAATCATGTTGGTGTCGTTGGGCATGACCAGTTCGGTCATTTCGGCGTAAGATTCTGAACAAGTTCTGGCTTTCATCTCACTGATGTTGTTTTCCATCCTTTTTCACCCAATAAAGGTACAAATTTGAATATTCCGTGTTCTTCACGGGTCACGTTGCCGCTCAAATCTTTTTTGTATCGCACCATAACTTGTTCTTTTTCATTGCCAATTGGGATGACCATTATGCCTCCGTTGTCCAATTGTTCAAGCAATGGTTCGGGTGCCAATGGGGCACCAGCTGTCACGATAATTTTTTGGAAAGGAGCAAAAACCTTGAGCCCCAAACTGCCGTCACCCAAAAATAGTTCGGCTTTGTAGCCCATGAAGTCTAAAATGGCTTTGGCGTTTTTATGCAGGGTTTTAATTCGTTCAATTGAAAAAAGTTTAGCCCCCATCTCGCACAATATGGAGGATTGATAGCCTGAGCCAGTTCCAATTTCCAATACTTTATCCCCTCTTTTTATCATTAAAAGTTGGGATTGGAAGCCTACCGTAAAAGGTTGGGATATGGTTTGTCCGTCGCCGATGGGAAACGCTATGTCGCTGTAAGCTTGTTCTAAAAACGCCGATTCCAAAAAAAAGTGTCTTGGTACTTTTTCCATCGCCGAAATTACTTCAGATGATGTAAGGCCTTTTTCAATCAGTTCTTTTACTAGTTTTTTGCGCAGTCCTTTGTGCTTGTATTCGTCTTTGAGCATGTTTGCAATACTGAAAGGTAAATATAACCTTTGTTATGGATTGCAAAAAAATGAATAAATGTTCACTGGAATAGTTGAAGAGTTAGGAATAGTTAAAAAGATAGAAATACTTTCGGGTGGCAACATCGAATTTGGAGTAGAATGTTCTTTCTGGCAGGAACTTACCTTGGGACAAAGCATTGCCCATAATGGTGTGTGTTTGACTGTGACCCGTTTCGACCAAAACTTGTATTTTGTTACGGCAATTGTAGAAACATTGTCAAAAACCAATTTAGGGACTATTCGGGGTGGGGATGAAATAAATCTTGAGCGTTGTATGCCTGCAAACGGCAGATTCGATGGTCACATAGTGCAGGGACATGTAGATACTGTGGGGATATGTGAAGATGTTACCCAAAATGAGGGTAGTTGGTTGTTCGTTTTTTCACACCCTTTGCAAACCGGATACATTACTGTAACAAAGGGTTCTATTTGCGTAAACGGCGCAAGTCTAACGGTGGTTAACTCTGAAAAAGATAATTTTTCGGTTGCAATAATTCCATATACCCATGCACATACCAATTTCAAAAATATACAGAAAGGCAGCGAGGTCAATCTAGAGTTCGATATTTTGGGTAAGTATATAGCCAAAATGCAACATAACTGAACCAGATTTGAAAGTAAAAGTAAATTTATCTATTTTTGAAAGATGCGTGAACAAGTGTCTTTTAGGAAATGAATAATAATTTGAAAAAGTTAGCGATACTCGTAGTAGGTATTGTACTGATATCTACTACTATTACTGTGGCTCAGCATGAAGGTGCCAAACATCACGGTCGTACTCAATTGTCTAAAGCAAAAAAGCTGAATGCATCCAATTTTATAAAGTTGAGTGCTGGTTTAGGTATGTCCACCTATTATGGCGACATATGTGAAGGTTGGAATTGCTACAAATTCAGACATTCTTTGAATTTTGGCGCCTATTTTCGTTACAATCATCGATTTTCTTTTCGCGGCGATTTGTTTTGGACTAGATTATACAATGATGATCAGATATATAAATTCCATCGTGATCTTGGTTTCAGAACAGATGTTTTAGAGTTTAGTACTACCATTATGTACGATATTTTCGCTTTCGAACACAAATTTGAGAGTAGAAGAACCATTGAACCTTACTTACATGCCGGTATCGGATTGGCTTATTTCAATCCTATGGGAAAATTGGATGGCAGGTGGTACAATCTCTCAGATTATCATACCGAAGGAAAAAGTTATTCCCAAGTTATTCCAGTAATACCTATTGGAGCAGGCATTAGAACGCGCATGAGGCACGATTTAAACCTTGGTTTTGAGTTTTCGTATCGTATTACGTTTACCGACTATTTGGACGACGTAAGTGGCAAGAACTATTTAGACCCATCCAAGTTTCCAGATGGTGCAAACTCTACAGCTTCATTATTAGCCAACAGATCCACAATTCCATATTTTCCCGAACGTGTTCGGGGCAACCCTACCAAGAATGATGGATATTTCACCTTCGCCATAAGAGCTGAATATATGATTAAGGCCTATCGCGATTTAAGAAGAAAGGGTAACCTACACAAAGTACATAGCGGACATAAAACTATTAAGCGTAGGTAACAATTAGTTTAATTGTGTTTCGAAAGGCTTGGTTAAACCCAAGCCTTTCCTTTTTTTAAGAATTGTAGTGTTTTTTCCTCTTCACTTCCAATCGCTGGAGTATAGTTGTAGTGCCATTCAGCCAATGGGGGCATGCTCATTAGAATGGATTCTGTTCTTCCATCTGTGTCCAAGCCAAACTTCGTTCCCTTGTCGTAAAGTAGGTTGAATTCTACGTATCTACTTCGGCGTATACCTTGCCATTTTTTGTGGCTTTTATCATAAGTGGTATTTTTTTTATCGCGCACAATGTGGCAGTAAGTAGGAGCAAAAGTTCTTCCCACGGCACAAACGAAATCGAAAAGCTCTTTTTTGTCTTTTCCCATTAGCCTATCGAAAAAAATTCCTCCTATTCCACGAGTTTCATTGCGGTGCGGAATAAAAAAATAATCGTCGGCCCATTTTTTGAATTCTGGATAGTGATTTTTGTCAAAAACATCACAAGTATTTTTCAATTGTCCATGAAAGAATTTGGCCTCTTTTTCGTCTATATAAATGGGTGTCAAATCGATACCTCCTCCAAACCACCAAGTTTTACCAGGCAATTCAAAGTATCGAATATTCATGTGTACGATAGGCACAAAAGGATTGTAGGGGTGTATGACAATGGATACTCCCGTAGCATAAAATTCATCGGCATCAAGGCCAAAGGCATCATTCATTTTTTTCGACACAGGACCATGCACCGCCGAAAAATTGACTCCAGCTTTTTCCAATGTATTTCCATTTTGCATCACGCGGGTGTCGCCACCACCTCCTTCAGGTCTTTGCCAAATGTCAGATATGAATTGACCGTTGCCATCCTCTTCTTGCAGGGCATAGCAAATGTCTTCCTGTAATTTTTTAAACGCTATGGCGATGTCTTCTTTTTTCATGCTTAGAAAGGGTATCCAATTCCAATATTTAATAATCCGTACTCTTTATTGTTCGTAATGTTGTCAAATGACCAATCTTTTATAACCAACCTTTCTTGCAAAGGATAAGCAGGGTCATAAACTTTCATACCCCAATCGAAACGTACCAAAAGGAAAGTAAAATTCAGTCTGAGCCCAATACCTGTTCCTATCGCAATTTCTTTATAAAATCTATCTAAACTAAATTGTGGTTTTTCGTTTGTTTGCAATGAAGTTCCAAGTCGCCATACATTTCCTGCATCCAAGAAAAAAGCGCCTTCAATGAATTTGATTACTTTAAATCTGGATTCAACGCTTGTTTCAAACACGATTTCGCCTGGTTGTTCAAATTTGTAATCGAAGCTGCCGTCGGGTCGTATATTTACGGGAGCTAGAGAACCAGGCCCTAGACGTCTGGGTCGCCAAGCCCTTAAGCTGTTGCTTCCGCCAGCAAAGAAGTATTTTTCGTATGGTAGCGCTTTGTTTTCGCTAGATGAAATGGCTACTCCGGTGTTTAAGCGAAAGGCAAATTGGTTCTTTGGTGTTGGAGAACGATAAAGGCGAAAATCTGAATTAAATTTTAAGTATTTGTAGTAGTCAAGCTCTCCAAAAAGTCTTTTATTCTGAATGATTTCTGCTTTGTCTAATTCGTTTTGAAAAAAACGCAAGGTAGTGCCACCGCTTTCGGCGAAAAGCCTAACGAAACTGCCGTTTACAAATCGAGTAAAATCGTTGTTATTGTACAGGTATGTAAAATGAATACTTGATACAAAAGAAGGTCGAAAACTGGTGACAAGTGTATTTCCTTGTGCCTGAAGCAAGGCCAGATAGTCAGAAAAAGAAGACTTCAGTTGTGGGGTTTGGATGATATTCAAATCGGCTACCGACAAAATATAACGCGAATAAGTATTTCGAGTGAAAGTATAGTTGACCGCCAATTTCAAATTTCGCCTTGAATATTCAGGGCGAACAATATTATTCAGTGAAAAACTAACCCTAGTTCGAGGATATAAATTATTGAATTTGAATCGGATACGAGTAGGTATATAGAACTGTGGAAAGGTTATACCCAAATCGGCCGAGCCTTCTGCTGTTTTATAGACCACATCGGGGTCGGTTGCACTCGCCACTCCTTCAATGCCATATCGAATGCTGGCATCTATGTTTTCACATCCGCGCAATACGTTTCGATGCAAAAACGCAATACTGCCTTGTGGGCCAGGCAATCCCTGTGTCACATTCATACCCCACTCGTCGGTTATTTGGTACTTTTTGCTCGAATTCAGCACAATAACCATGTGCAATGTCGTATCTATTATTCTGGATTTTAGGAATCGAATGTCTATATATCGAAAGTTGTCCAAGTTTGCCAAGTTTAGTTGGGTGTTTATGGTTTTACTCAAACTATACGGGTCGTTCGGTCTGAGCTTTATTTTTCCAGCAATTACCTTTTTCCCATATTTGTTTTTTGCTTGCACAAATTGAATGTTATCGTACCACACTGTGTCTAGTTTTCTTTTTCCAAATTCGTTGTATTCCAGTAGGCAAGAAATAGAGCCTATTGTGTATTTTTTAAAGATTGTAGAGCCGGAATCGGCATTGATGATCATTTTCACATCGGCATGGTAAGCTTCAACAGTAGTATCGATACGGTAGGAAATGAATTGTTTTTGGAAGTCGTAGTATCCTTGGTCTTTCAAAAACTTATCGATTCGGTCGCGTTCTTGTATTAGGGTGCTTTCGTCTAGTTTTTGATTGATTTTTATTAAGCTGTGTTCTTTTTCTTTGTTTATCAACTCAAATATTTTCTTGTTAGAAATTTGATAGACAAATGAACTAACGAGGTGCGGGTTATTCTCCTTCACTTGGTAGGTGACGCGTAGCTTTTTTCTTGTAGTATCAAATTTTGTATATACTTGGTTGTGGAAAAAGCCTTTAGCGCTTAACATTTGTTGCATCAATTGTGTAGTTCGTGTAAATTTTTCTGCATCGGCAATGGAGGGTGCTTCGCCAAATGTGCGCATAAAGGCATTCCCTTCATTTTCCCGAACATCCAATTTGTTCAGTTTTTTTTCCTTTTCAGTGCGCAGTCTTTCAATTCTTTTTTTGTTAGTGCTGTCTACGGCTATTTTTTTGTTGTATTTCTGAATGATTTTTGCTCTCTTTTTTTCAATTCGTTTTTTGTATTGAAAAGATTTTCCTAAAAAATAGAAATAAAAATATGGTCTCGAGCCTATTAATGGAATTTTTCTGTTAGGCTTTTGTTGGTACAAAGACGTGTACTTTTCTTTAGGCACTTCTTTTTGCCCTTTTATCTCTTGTTTGTACAATAAATACTCCCCTTCGGCCAATAGTTTGCTATTTTCCAGATACTTGCTGGTCGAACAAGAACTTTGCAAGAAAGAAAAAGCAATTAAAAACAGTATGTAAATTTGAAACTTACGCAAAATGTAGCCAGATGCTAAGTAAAGCCGACGTCAAATACATCAATTCTTTGCAAAATAAGAAATACCGCAAAATTGAACGCGCCTTTTTGGTTGAAGGGCTAAAAAATGTAGAAGAGCTGCTTAAATCAGATTACAAAATAAAGAGGCTTTTTTGTACCGAATCCTATGCTAAGACTTTTTCAAAATCGTTTGCTCAAATAGAAGTTTTGAGCGCAAATGAATTGACGAAATTGGGTACATTAGAAAATAACACGACAGCCTTGGCTGTAGCGGAAATTAAAGAATTGGCTAATTTACCTACTGTTACCCAACATTTAATTTTGGTGTTAGATGGGCTAAATGACCCAGGAAACTTAGGTACTATTATTCGCATTGCCGATTGGTATGGAGTAAAAGAAATAGTGTGTAGCCCCGACACCGTCGATTTCTACAATCCCAAAGTTATCAATTCAAGCAAGGGTTCTTTTACTCGTGTAAATGTGCATTATACCCAATTGGACACCTTTCTTTCTGAAGTACAGCTGCCAATACTGGCAAGTTGTATGAATGGAACTTCAATTTATAATCTCGCCAATCAACTCCCTTGTGTACTTTTGATGGGTAACGAAGCTAAAGGCATACACAAGGGCTTGCTGAAAATGGCAAGCAAAGAGATTGGGATACCACGCATAGGCAATGCAGAATCACTGAATGTTGGAGTAGCGACTGGAATTTTGATAGACAGGCTGTTGAATTAAAAAAGGCGGAAAATCCGCCTTTAAACAAAATAAGGTTACTCGTTGTGAAGCCATGCTTTTTTGGCTTCAAGTTCCTCTTTGGATTCGCGCACATCGGGGTCGTCGACACAGCAGTCCACAGGACATACAGCAGCGCATTGCGGTTCTTCATGAAAACCAGTACACTCGGTGCATTTATTCGGAACGATGTAATACAAGTCGGGTGATATAGGTTCTTGAGAGGCTTTTCCGTCAATGATGGTGCCGTCTTCCAATTCTACTTGGGTTAGTTTGGTGCCACCGCCCCATGTCCATTTGGCACCACCTTCGTAAATGGCTGTATTAGGACATTCGGGTTCGCAAGCCCCACAGTTTATACATTCTTC
>DMUD01000029.1 GCA_003476475.1 Cytophagales bacterium
GCACCAGAACTGAAAGTTTTAAACCTATTGAGGCAACAAATACTACTTGGGGTATTAAAAATTATTATTCTTTAATAAACTTTAAAGTGGTTGATTCAATTTTAATAAAATAAATGCCAGAAGGCAAACCAGAAACATCTATTTTGTCATCTTCCCCTCGTAGTAATTCTATGCCAAAAGAATCAACAATTTGATAATTTGATTGCTTATGGATATTTAAAATATTAGTTGTAGGGTTGGGGTGTATTTTCGTTGCATTTACTGCAACAATTTCATCTTCTGCAGACAACAAATTGCAGTTTAACTCTTCCACAAAAGTCCAAGAGGAACTTTTATGATCTAGTTCCTTGTTTTCCACGGCATCGGCTTGGGCTTCTGCAAAACTATTGCCGAAGCCAACTGCAAATCTTGCCACCGTACAATTCCAAGCTGATATAGGTTTGTTGTATTTTAACACAACAACAGTAGATTTGGTACTAGAAGTTGTGATACTCGTGTTTGTTGAAGTGACTCCATATTTTGTAGCAACTTCGGTTTTTAATTTATTTTGCTGGCCTGTGTAATCAAATGGCTTAGCACAATCGATTGAAATGATGTAGCCAACACAATCGGAAAATGAAGAAGTTACCGAACCGCTTGTGCATTTTTTGTCTTTAAAGGCCTTCCCAACCATAATTAATGGTGTAGTTTGGCATGTTGCTGTTTTATTTACAATTAGAAATATTAAGCAGGAAAACAATATGTTCTTTCTCATGTTTTTTTGTTTATTGGGTGAAAAAAGCTCCTTGACTCTTGCTGTTTTCAAATAGGGAAGGAGAAAACGACATCAATTCTTGTATTTTTTTCTCTATTGCTTATTGCAAGGCTTTTGGCAGCGTTCGCAAGTGTTTGTTTTTCAGATAATTAAAAAAAATTAAAAGTACTTGCTTCTAATAATTTTGAAATTCAATGTTTACTAAAGAAGGCATCCTTTTCAAGGATGCCTTCACATAAGATTCTTAAATTTGCGACATTACTCTTTAATAAATTTGTTTGAACGCCCATTTATACTTATAAAATAAAGTCCAACGGCTAATTCGGAAACATTTGCCTCGGTACCTTCTCCTTGTTTAATAGGCTTTCCGTAGGCATCCGTTATTTGATATTGCACATACTTGCTGAAATATAGGGTTTCTTTAGTAGGGTTCGGATAGGGTTTTATTTTTACAAAATCTACAAAATTTTCTTCAACATCCGTTTTTACTGCAGGTTTTTTTAACACCAAATACATTTCGCCTTTCATATTATCCGAGGTTTCTATTGTGACCAATTTGTCAGAACCATAAGAAGAAACCGAAAAGCCAAGTTCTTTATAGGTGGTGTATTTGTTGTTTTTTATGTTGTTATCAATTGCATCCAAAGCATTGTACATAAGAATATCAAGGCTATCAATTGTTTTACTCGTTCCATACTTAGTATTAAATTTTTGAACTAAATTGTTTAATTCGTTTGTAGTATAATACATTTTTAAAAGCACCCTCTTGTCGAAATTGGCTGAGACAACCAAGCCTTTGTGCAATACCATAACGTCTTCAAGATAATCTTTGCCATATAGACCTGTGGACTCTTGATAGGGCAAACTTGTATCTTTCGAAATGGTTTTTATGCATAAATTCCCATAAAAATCATTTCTAGTTAAGGACGCGAACAATTTGCCATCTTCGTCGCTTACCGTGGCAACAATTTTGCCATAAAAATTATCGATACCACAACCTGAATTCTTTTCTAAGTTATATTCTCCAATTTTTGTGGATAAACCAGCGTTAATCGATAATTTTCGCCATTGGTTAGATATCATTCTGTATTCTTCATCAATACCAAAACCAAAGAAAACACCCTCAGGTGTAGGAATAATTGTACTAAACATTGATTGAAAAGGTAAATTATTTTTATATGGGCTCCAAGTTCCGAGTGTTGGGTCATATTCTGATAAAACATCTATTTTTCCACTAGGATCAACATGTTTTAAATAGCCTTTCCCATTGTAGGCAAAAGCATTATTTGTGGTGAAGGTTTTATTATATAATGCTGATTTTATATCATTGGGAAGTTCGCCTACTTGCCATGAATTATTTTCAAATTCATACTTGAACTCGTAACGGTCGGTATATAAATATAGAGTGTCGCCTATCACATAATATCCTGCGTTATTATATCTAGGTTTGGCAACACCAAGATCTGGAACAGAAGCTTTGACAGTCCATTTGTTTGTATTTGGATCGTATTCGTAAAAATCTGTTCGAAAATAACCATCTAAGTCTATGCCCATGCCGGCGTAAAGTTTGCCTTTGTGTTTCACTGCCATCATGTTGTACCTTCTGCCACCAGGGAAAGCCCTTTTGCCTTCCCAAGTATCGGAACTAGGATCGTAAACTAACAATGAATCAAGAAATTGAGCATTCCAATTAAAAGTGCTATTTTTATAATACCCCCCAACAAAGTACCCTTTTCCATCTATTTCAACCGCTGCACGTTGGGCATGATATGACCCAAAGTTTTTTTTCTGTGTCCATTGATTTGTGGACAAGTTGTATTCATAAAAATCATTCAAATATTCACTATCTGTGCCGCCCCCTACATATATTTTCCCGTCAGCGTAAAAGCCGGCGGCATCCATCCTGTTTCCGCCTGTTTCATTATTTAATGTGTGCCATTTGTCTGCTTTGGGGTCGTATTTTTGCATGTTATCAATTCTTCTATTATCTTCTACAGTACCGCCGAAAACGTACATCTCATCATTCAACACGGCAACTGCCCCCAATTCCACACCAGTTGTGGCATTGCTTTTTTGTGCCCAAGTATTGGTTAAGGGATTGTATTCAAACAATAAATTTGAGGTGGGAGGGCCTTGATTGTTCAAATTTTTGGTATCCCCCATCCCTACATATCCTTTCCCATTTATGCCCACACCCACTCCCATCGTAAAAGTTTGCGGACAAGATGCTTTCTGTAGCCAAGTGTTTGTTTCTGGATTGTATTCGTAGAAGCGATTGTTTTGACAACCCGTATAATCATAACAATCA
>DMUD01000156.1:0-415 GCA_003476475.1 Cytophagales bacterium
CGAAAACACGCACAAAAACCATATTGAAAAGCTTCGCCAAGAAATAAGCAGATTAGAACAAGAAAAAGCATCTTTCAGCACACGATTGGAACAAGTGCGCCAATATATTAGCTCGTCGGAATCTAAAAGAGACGAAATGGCAACGCGGGTTTCAGAATTGCAAAAAGACATAAGCGAAACCACCCCAAAAGCCCAAATACTAGAGGCCGAAATAAAGGTGCTGCAAGAACAAGTGGCCCATTACTCGCAAGAACTTAGCAAATGCCGCGAACAGTTCAACCTGAACTCGGCCACTTTCAATCAAGAAAATTTACTCTTTCACCAATTAAGCAACAAAGTGAAGAGTTTGGAACAAGAAATAGGCTACAAACAAAGCACCTTCGATGGCAACAAAGAACGCATCGCCAAAAACCAA
>DMUD01000156.1:665-3827 GCA_003476475.1 Cytophagales bacterium
GCATCGCCAAAAACCAAGAAGAACTAAAGAAAACAGAAGATGAAATTAAGTTGTTGTTAGAAGGCTCAGACTTGTCGGACGACAAGCTGATAGAAATGTACAAGGAAAAAGAAGAGATTGAAAAAGGGGTAAACGAAGCCGAACGAGCATATTATGGGGCAAGAGGCAATGCCGACCAAACCGACAAAGACATTCGATTGCTAAGTCAGCAACGGGAAAACTGCGACGGCCTCATACTAGAACTGAATACTAAACTGAACGAAAACAAACTGGCCTTGGGTGCGGTAAAGGAAAGGCTTTCAGTAGAGTTCAATGTAGATTCGGAAGCGCTAGATAAAAACGACGAAGGACTGTCGGCAACGGAAAATAACCTTGCCCAAATAGACGAGGAAGACCTTAAATTGAAAGTAGAAAAAATACGTCGCGACATGGACAATATGGGGGCCATCAATCCCATGGCCATGGAAGCGTACAAAGAAATAGCCGAACGAGACAAATTCATACGCGAGCAAAGGGAAGATTTGTTCAAAGCCAAAAATTCTTTGTTAGACACCATCAAAGAAATAGATGTGACTGCCAAAGAAGCCTTCCTGGATGCTTTTTACAAAATCAAAGAAAACTTCAAAATGGTGTTTCGCTCATTGTTTACCGAGGAAGACACCTGCGACTTGATATTGGTCAACTCTGACGACCCTACCGACTCGCCCATAGACATTACCGCAAAACCCAAGGGCAAAAGGCCTCTGTCCATCACCCAACTTTCAGGGGGCGAAAAAACCCTGACAGCCATTTCCTTGCTTTTTGCCATTTACCTCATCAAGCCGGCTCCTTTTTGTATTTTCGACGAGGTGGATGCGCCGCTCGACGATGCCAACATCGACAAGTTTAACAATATCATCAAGAAATTTTCAACCGATTCGCAATTTATCCTCGTCACCCACAACAAACGTACCATGACTTTTGCCGACATCATTTACGGCATTACAATGGTAGAAAAAGGCATTTCGAGAGTGGTGCCCGTAGATTTGAGGGCTTTGTCTTGAGGTTGAGCACTACGTTGCTGTTATTTTTTTTCAGCCAGCATCTCTTTCAACGCTTGCCATTCATCGCGTAGCTTGGCGGCTTGCAGGTATTCCAAATCTTTTGCCGCTTTTTCCATTTGCTTGTAGGTGCGGTCTATCATTTTTTGTAGTTCGGCCTTGCCCATGTATTGCAAAACAGGGTCGGCTGCCAAAGACATCGTTTCCTCCGATTCCGCATACACTTTTGCTCCTATTTTCGAATCGGCGACACGTGTTTGGCCCAGTATTGCTTCCTTGGTTTTTCCGACCGAGGTTGGGGTAATGCCATGCTTGGCGTTGTACTCCATTTGAATACTTCGGCGACGATTGGTTTCATCTATCGCCCTTTGCATGCTGTCGGTTACCACGTCGGCATACATGATGACACGGCCATTTTGGTTGCGTGCCGCCCTTCCTATGGTTTGTATCAAAGACCGTTGATTCCGCAAAAAACCTTCTTTGTCGGCATCCATAATGGCTACCAGCGACACTTCAGGCAAATCGAGCCCCTCGCGCAACAAATTGACCCCTACCAAAACATCAAAAACACCCAATCGCAATTCGCGCAGTATTTCTACCCTGTCCAATGTTTTTACCTCCGAATGTATGTAGCGGCTTTTCACCCCTTTCCTGTCAAAAAACTTTGACAATTCTTCGGCCATTCTTTTGGTAATGGTTGTGACTAACACCCTGTCGCCCTGTGCAATAGTATCTTCTATTTCTTGCAACAAATTGGGTATTTGGTTTTGGCTAGGCCGCACTTCTATAAGAGGGTCTAGCAAGCCTGTAGGGCGAATGATTTGCTCTACCACCACTCCTTCGGTGAGTCTAAGTTCATAGTCGGCAGGGGTGGCGCTCACAAAAATGACTTGGTTTATCATCGATTCAAACTCGTTGAACGTAAGCGGGCGGTTGTCCAAGGCAGAAGGAAGGCGAAAACCGTAATCGACCAAATTTACTTTTCGAGAACGGTCGCCGCCCCACATGGCCCTTACTTGCGGCAATGTCACATGGCTTTCGTCTATCAAAAGCAAAAAATCGTCGGGGAAATAGTCGATGAGGCAAAAGGGGCGCTGACCGGGCTGGCGCTTGTCGAAATAGCGCGAATAGTTTTCCACTCCCGAACAATAGCCCAGTTCGCGCATCATTTCCATGTCGAATTCGGTGCGCTCTTTTATGCGGTTGGCTTCCAAAAACCGCCCTTCCAGCTCAAACATTTTTACTTGCGCCATCATGTCGTCTTGTATTTGATAGATGGCCTCGTTCATCACATCGCGCCCCGTCACAAACAGGTTGGCAGGATACAAATTGATGGCTTCTTCCTCGCTTATTTTTTTTCCGCTTTCGGGCTCTATACGCTGAATTCGTTCCAGTTCGTCGCCAAAAAAGTATATGCGGTAGGCAAAATCGGCGTAGGCAGGAAAAATATCTACCGTATCGCCCTTTACCCGAAAAGTGCCGTGTTTGAAATCGTCTTGGGTGCGGCTGTAGAGAATTTCGACCAAACTAAACAAAAAACGTGTTCTACTCACAATATCGCCGCGACGAATAGTGATGGTGTTTTTGGCAAATTCTTCTGGATTCCCAATACCGTATATACAAGACACCGAAGCTACTACAATAACGTCGCGCCTACCCGAAACGAGGGAAGAAGTGGCCGCAATGCGCAGCTTTTCTATTTCCTGATTGATAGAAAGATCCTTCTCGATATAAGTATTGGTGGCAGGCAGGAAAGATTCGGGCTGATAATAATCGTAATAGGAGATAAAATACTGTACCGAGTTTTCGGGAAAGAAATTTTTGAACTCGCCATACAGCTGTGCCGCCAAGGTTTTGTTGTGGCACAAAACCAACGTAGGCCTATTGACCTTGGCTACCACATTGGCCATGGTAAAAGTCTTTCCCGAACCGGTGACCCCCAGCAATGTCTGAAATTTTTCTCCATTGTTTAGGCCTTCCACCAGCTTTTCAATGGCTTGTGGCTGGTCGCCTGTGGGCACATACTCAGAAGAAATTTGAAATTCCATTTGGTAAAAATTAGAAATCGATTTCCCGTCGTTTTCAAAAATTCCATAAAAAAAGCCCCGATTGGCGGGGCTTT
>DMUD01000165.1 GCA_003476475.1 Cytophagales bacterium
GCCCAATTTTAAATATGACGAAAAATATTTTTTAACTTTTAAAAGCCGGTATGACGGATCTTCAAAATTTGGAGCCAACAACAAATGGGCTTTTTTCCCAGGTGTTGCAGTTGCTTGGGATATGAATAAGGAAAAATTTCTTTCAAATAATAAAATCATTTCTAATTGGAAATGGCGATTCAGTGCCGGGCAGTCAGGTAGTTCAAGCATCCTTCCTTATCAATCCCAGGGGTCTATTTATAATATGGGTTTATCAAGGTCGACACCTACTTACGCCTTTGGAAATACAGCTGTTGCAGCAGAAGCTCCGGAAACCTTTAGCAATCCTGACCTAAAGTGGGAGATTTCAACCCAGTTTAATGCAGGAGTTGAAATTGGGTTCTGGGGGAACAGATTGAATTTTAATGGGGATGTCTATGTAAAAAAAATAGCTGATTTGTTGGTAAAAGATTTTCCATTGCCAGGTGTATCCGGTTTTGCTTCTTCGACAAGAAATGGAGGAGATATGAAAAATACAGGATTTGAATTTTCTTTGAGTGGAGATATCATTAAGGGAAAGAAATTTAAACTCTCAAGTAACATTGTTTTTTCAAAATACAAAAATGAAATCATAAAATGGCTGGGACAAGGATCAATGATCAATGAAAATAAATATACTGGCTATGTAGGCGAAGGATATGCTTACGGAGTATTTTGGGAAGTCCCTCAGTTAGGCATATTTTCAACCCAAGAAGAAATAAATAATTATTCGTTTCGAAACCCTTCTTCAGGGGCATTATCAATGTTGCAGCCTACTGCAAAACCGGGAGATATTAAGTATGCAGATACCAATGGCGATGGTCTTATCAATTTATCCGATCGAACAGTAATTGGATCCCCTCATCCCGATTTTACCATAGGGATGGGCGTCGATTTTACGTATAAAAATTGGGCTTTAAATATTTTTGTTAATTCTGTTATTGGCAAGGAGGTGTATAATTCCTCTAATGTGCAGCTGATGAATACATGGTTATTTAACACCAATAAATATGATGAACCATATGGAGAAGCAACATCATTTTCTACAAGGGTGTTAAACAGATGGACACCCCAAAATCCAACTACCAATGTTCCAAAACTTGGTTCTACAGCCACGAATGGTTTATCTGCAAACCTTACAAATATTGAAGATGGCAGTTTTATACGGTTTGAAAATATTGCCTTGTCTTATAACTTCCCACGAAAAAATATGAAAGGAATAAAGACCTTTTCTATATTTGGAAGTGTTCAAAATGCATTCTTGATCACTGCATATAGAGGCACTGATCCGGAAAATAATCAGCCTGAACCGGGCGGTTGGGCAACCAATCAAAGTTCAAGCATTTTGGCATATGATAACTTTGGTTATCCTAGACCCATAGCATACACATTAGGCTTAAACTTAAACTTTTAAAGATGAGAAATGCTAAATATTTGGTTGCATTGCTATTTATTGTATGCTCATTAACGGCATGCAAGAAGTATTTAGTTGAAGAGGTATTTAGCTCTTCGCAATCGACAAATTTCTACATGAACGAACAACAGGGTATTTCTGCCCTGAATGGCGTGTATGCCGGATTAAGGGATACCTATTTTACATATGCAAACGACTATACATTTTTTTCAATGTTGGAAGCACCAACAGGCACCGTATCATTCAGTCCTGGATTCGAGGGGATGAATTATTCAGCCAAAGACCTGTCGGATATAAAAAAAGTGTGGGATAGATTGTGGGTTTGTGTGAACAGGGCCAGCATGCTGATTAGATTATTAAAAAAAGAAAATGTCAATGAAATATCCTACAATAGAATTATTGCAGAAGCAAAATATGTAAGATCTCTGTGCTACTTCAATCTTGTGAGGATCTGGGGCGATATCCCATTGAATGATGGAGTAGAAACCATTGAAGGCGCTTATCCTGCAAAAGTTCGACAAAGCCTGGTGTATAAACAAATAATCAAAGATTTGGAAAGTGCTGCTGTTGATCTGCCAACCTGGAAACAATATGCCGCATTTGGGAATGCTGGTACGGGTAATTTAGTCAACGACTATAAAGGGTATGAGCGTGGCAGAGCTACAAAGGGAGCTGCCCAAGCGTTGTTGGCAAAAGTTTACCTTACCATTGCATCTTCTATTGCTTCAAATGCTAATTTATATGATAATGCTTTTGATAAAAATGACATGTACTCAAAGGCAAGGGTTTTGTGTGCTTCTGTTTATACTGGAGGGCATGGCTATGGCTTAACAACCGATTATGCTGATATCTTTAAAGAAGTGAATGAGAACGGCAAAGAAGATATATTTTCTGTAAAGTTCATTGAAGCCTCTGATTTGAAATTAGGAAATTCTTTGGCTGGTATGACAGCTGTAAAAGGAACAGGTATTTTAACCACTGAAGTTGGTACACTAAAAGCTACACCTGCATTTTTAAATGAATTTACCGTTTCAGATAAACGAAGGGCTGCTACATTTTTTCTTGAATTTATAAACAAGAGTAATGGTAGGGTATTGTATCCAGCAGGGATAAAAACATTGACATTCAAAAAATATTGGAGTGATTATCAATTGTCAGCTGATAACATACCCATGCAACCCACAACATATGTCTTTAAAACTTCTGCGGCTGATAAAGGACGTTTTGGGGATGACATACCTATCTTACGCTATTCAGATCTTTTACTGATGTATGCTGAGTCTCTATATGCGCTTGGTGATATGGCCAATGCAAAAGAGAGGGTTGCAGATGTCAGAGAAAGGGCAGGATTGGGAAGGGTACTTCCTGCCGGGGACTTGATGGAAGTAATTATTTCAGAAAGAAGAAGAGAACTGTGTTTCGAAATTCAACTATGGTTTGATTACCAACGGTTAAATATTGTTCAGCGTTATCGTCCCACTCTTTCTGCTGTAAAATATAAATATTTTCCTATTCCTGTAAGTGATTTGATGACAAACCCTGGTTTGCTTCCTCAAAATCCTGGTTGGTAAATACTGATTTACATCTAATTTTATAAGCATTAATCGAAATAATTAAAAACATGTGTAGAATAGGGCGATGTAAATATGTATTAGTTTTTATTGTTTTAATATATCAAAATAATGCAGTAGC
>DMUD01000128.1 GCA_003476475.1 Cytophagales bacterium
ACGATTTCACAGAAGTTAGATTTTGACTACAAATCAATCGTTTCAAATGTAGTTTACGAAAGTGATAACATTTTGGAAAATATAGACAATGGCTTACACGAGGATTTTGTTGCAATTTCAGATACGATATTGTCAGCAATCAAATAAAAATTAAACAAATGATTACTTTTTTTACCACTTGCAAAAATTTTACTGGACTATTCGGTGTAATTCAAAATAATGCGATTAAAAGTTGGTTTTCATTAGGAATTCCAGTTGAGGTTATCGTTTTTGGAAATGCAGAAGGTCTTGAGGATTTAAAAATCGAGTTGCCTATTGTGCATATTCCCGAGGTAAAAGCTTTTGAGGGGAGAGTGCCCTACATAAATGCGATGTTTCAAAAAGCCAATGAAATAGCTAAATATGACATTGTTTGCTTTTTAAATGCCGATATTATCGTAACTCCTCCATTTGTAGAGAAGATGTTTGCTGTACACAATAAACTTCTTAAAAACTACCTTGTAGTAGGACAAAGAATAAATTTTGAAATAGATGAATTGCTAGAGTTTGGAGGAGGCTGGGTAGAAAGATTAAAAAATTACACCTCAAAAGGAGAGCTTCACGATGCTGAGGGCAGTGATTTATTTCTATTTCCTAAAGGCCAATATGGTGTAGGAACCATACCAGATTTGTTGGTTGGAAGGCCAGGGTGGGACTTATGGATGATTTTTGATGCTCGTCAAAAAAGATACAAAACTATTGATTTGTCGCGCGATTATCTCATTTTTCATCAGAATCATGACTATTCTCATAAGATTTCAAACGAGGTTAAACGTAAGGAAGAGGACAATAGAAACTATTTTTTTATACCAGAGAAAGCTAGGTACATATTCCAATTGTATGCGTGCGATTATGAGGTAATAGATGGAAAAGTGGTTAAAAAAAATGCTTTTGAAAATATAGCAGCCACTGTATATCACCATGAATTGTTGTTTGGGAAAAGCAATCTTCGATATTGGTGGTGGAGGTTTCTCATGCTATTTTATAAGAATAAATAATATTTTATTAAATGTTGGAGACTCCTATTCTTTTTCTTGTATTCAATCGTCCAGAAAAGACTTCTCAAGTTTTTGAGCTAATTAGAGCTGCTAAGCCAAAAAAACTGTATGTCTCTGCAGATGGTGCCAGAGCTTCTATTGCTGATGAATTTGATAAATGCCAAGAAACCAGAAAACTAATCACTGAAAACGTTGATTGGGATTGCGAACTTTTTACACTTTTCAGAGATGAAAATTTAGGTTGCAAAATTGCGGTAAGTGAAGGGATAACTTGGTTTTTTAAAAATGAAGAAATGGGCATTATTTTGGAAGATGACTGCCTGCCCGACATGTCTTTTTTTAGTTTTTGCAGTGAACTTTTGCGTAAATACCGCAATGATGACAGAGTGATGCACATTGCAGGAACTAATTTTGTTAACGAGACTTTGAAGATTTCAGATTCTTATTATTTTTCTATATTTCCGAATATTTGGGGTTGGGCTACGTGGCGTAGGGCTTGGGAAAAATACGATTCCGCTTTGAATTCATACCCCACTTTTTTGGAGCAAGGCGGCTATAATTCTTTATTTGAGGACTCCATAATGTCCGAATATTTTTATTATTTCACCAATATTGTCTTTAATGGAAAATTCAACACTTGGGATTTACAATGGGTATATTGTGTGTTAACCAATAATGGATTGTGCATAGTGCCAGCCGTAAATTTGGTTTCAAACATTGGTTTTGATGTTGAGGCGACGCACACTAAAGGAGAAAATAAGAATGTACAGAAGAAAAGTGTTGAATGCATAGAACAAGTTGTACATCCCTCATTCATCTTTTCAAACAAAGTTGCCGACAGGATTTATTTTGACATTATTCACAATGGGAAATATCTAAGAAAGTCAAAAACTGTTGTAGGTAAGCTAATCATTTTTAAAAATAAGGTACGCTTTAAATTGCTACAGTTGGTTGGCTTGAAGCCTTATTGATATTATTTCTCATGAAAATAGCAATTATTAGTACTAGTGCAAATGGTGGTGCAGGTGCGGCTTCAAAAAGACTAAAAGCTGGTTTACATAATTTAGGTCTTCAGGTATCTTTTATTTCAAAAACAGAACCAAAAAATAGTCTTCTTGAATTTTTTAGAACTTATTTTAAAAAGAGAAGTGTTGTCAAATATAATTTCCGAGTACTTCAAAACACATTCAAAAGACAAGATTATTTTTCTTTTCCCTATTCCTATTGTTCTCCTGAAAAGGAATTGAAAGTGCTTCAAGCCGATGTGATTAACCTTCATTGGGTTTCAGATTTTGTAGATTTTAAAAGCTTTTTTTTAGCTACAAAGCACATTCCAATGGTAATCACTTTGCACGACATGAATTACTTTACAGGTGGCTGTCATTATTCTTTTGGATGTGAACAATATGTAGATGAAAATTGTAACGATTGCTGGCAATTAGAAGGTTCTAAAGAACCAAGGGCCGCCCATTACGCATTTCTCGACAAATTAAAGGCATTCGGTTTTCGAAATTTCGAGAATACAATCATCGTTTCCCCTTCCAATTGGCTAAAAGAATCTTCAGAAAAAAGTACTCTTTTTTCAAAGTTCAGAAACATGTTGATTCCTTATGGAATAGACACCGACGATTTTAAACAAATTGAAAAACACCTTGCTAAAAGTAAGCTTGGATTAACTGCCCACAACAGATTGCTATTGTTTATAGCATCCGACGTGAAGTTGTACAGAAAAGGCTTTCGATTCGTAAAAGACCTATTACCGCATCTTTCAAGTCAAAATATAACGTTACTTGTGGTAGGAGATTTGACAGAAGAACCAATTCAAGTTGAAAATCTTATTTATTTGGGAAAAGTAAATGATTTGCCACAATTAAGTCTTTGCTATTCTTGTGCCGACGCAATGATATTGCCTACATTGGCAGATAATCTGCCCAACACAATGTTAGAGTCGTTATGTTGTGGAACTCCGGTTTTAGGTTTTGAAGTTGGAGGTTTGCCTGATGTAATACAAAATGGCCAAAATGGGTTTTTGTCCTCTAAATTGAGTTCAGATGGGCTGAAAGAAGTAATATCAAGATTCTACGAGGAAGGACTAAGTCTAAGCTCCTCAGAAATTCGTGCTAGTGCAGCGGAAAAATACCATCTTGATGTTCAAGCGAAAGAGTATAAAAAGGTTTTTAATTCGCTTTTATTTGACAGATAAAAATAGAAAAATCCGATTGTGCGAAATTTTGTAAATAATCATAATCCAAAACTGCGCATAGCATTTAGCTGTGTGGGATTTCCTATTAGGTCTGAGACATTCATCTTAAACCAAATTGTAGACCTCATTGACAAAGGGCATCATGTGGATGTTTTTCCATATGTAAAGTGCGAAAGCGACAATCCACATGCAAAATATGTTGAGTATGGACTCGGAGAAAAGACATTCCCTAGTGGTCCCACTCCGGCTTCTTTAGTTACCAGATTAAAAATATTTGCACTATTTGCAATACATAATCCATCTAAAATAATTCAGTTAATAAGGCTTTTGAACTTTTTCAAATTTGGCAAAGCAGCCTTTAACCTCACACTTTTTTTGTCGGCGAAGCCCTATTTAGAAAAAGAGCCCTACGACATTTATCATGGTCATTTTGGGGAAAGTGGTGTGTCGCTTGTGAAATTGAAAAAAGCGGGCATTATTAAAGGAAAAATTATTACTACTTTTCATGGCTATGATGCCCATTTTACAGATCAAGATTTGATAGAAAAGAGAATGTTTTACAAAGAGTTGTTTAAGTATGGAGATTGGTTCTCGGTAAACTCGGAATACACAAGAAAGAAAATTTGCACATTGGGATGCCTTGAAGCAAAAGCAGTTAGGATTCCAGTGGGTTTAAATACGACGAAATATAGTGTTTGTAATAGACAGTATTTTATAAAAAACAAATTAAACATAGTCTCTGTTGGTCGTTTGATTACGGTGAAAGGGTTTTGTTATGGTATAGAAGCTATTCGGCAGCTTGTAATTTCAGGTTTTGAAGATATTCAGTATTTGATAGTGGGTTCGGGCGAACTGGAAAGTGATTTGCAGAAACAAATAGAAAATTTGGGTTTGAAATCTCATGTAAAATTAATGGGAAGCAAATCTCAAGAAGAAATTATCGAAATCATGTCCCAATCAGATGTTTTTCTTCATCCGGCCATAACAGATAATGATGGAAGACAAGAAGCGCAAGGACTTGTACTACAAGAAGCGCAAGCTATGGAAATGGCAGTGGTGGCAACGAGAACAGGTGGAATTCCAGACGGAGTTATCGAAAACGAAACAGCCATTTTGGTAGAGGAGAAAGACAGTGTGGCCATAGCCAATGCTTTGAAAAAATTTATTGAAGACAAAGAACTAACTTCACGTTTTGGCAAGAAGGGGAGAAAATACGTAGAAAAACACTTTGATATCACTAATCTAAACGAACGGTTGGTTGAACTTTATTTGTCATAATTTTTTATAAAGCCGTGCAAAACTCTGTTAAAGAATACCCTATCGGAATATCAGTAGTCATTTGTTGTTACAATAGCGAAAAAAGAATTCAAAAAACATTGGAACATTTGGCACTTCAAAAAGCAAACGATGTTCCATGGGAAATAATATTGGTCGATAACAATTGTAAAGACCACACAGTACAGGTGGCCACTACAACTTGGGAAAAATTCATGATAGATTTCCCTGTTTTAAAGTGTGTTAAAGAAACCAAGCCAGGATTATCCTATGCCAGAGAGTGTGGTATAAATGAGTCAAAATTTAAGTATATACTTTTGTGTGATGATGACAACTGGCTTAGAGAGGATTATTTGATAAACGCCTTTCATGTATTGCAGAGTAATGAATCAATAGCCGCAATGGGTGGATGTGGTGAGCCAGTTTACGATGCATTTGAACCTCCAAGTTGGTTTCCGCCATTGGCAGGGCTAATGGCCACTGGTCCACAGGGGAAGGGAGGTCTTGATGCAGATGGGGAATCGAAGGGTTGTTTGTATGGGGCAGGGTTAATTCTTAATAGGTTGTATCTGGAAAATCTTAGAAAAAGTGGTTTTGTATCAACACTTATGGATAGACAAGGAGCGAAACTATCATCGGGTGGAGACACTGAACTAACATTAGCCTTACAATTTTTGGACGGTCATTTGTACTATTCGTCAAAACTTAGGTTCAAACATCTTATTACTAAACCAAGAACCGAATGGGCTTATTTAAGAAGGCTGTCATTTAGTATAGGTTGTTCTGATTTTTACCTATCCTCGTTTTTTGCATCAAACAAAAAATATAATTGGTTTCTCTTGGTTTTCACCAACTTTGTAGTGCTAGTTAGGTCTTGGAGAAGGGCATTTATAGCTTCTTTTGAACCAGGAAATAAAGAAGTGTTAATTTATGAAAGAATGAGGGGCCAGTTTTACGAGTCATTTTTTCATTTTCGAAAATTCAAAGAAAATATAAAGCGCGTACAAACGGTAAAACAAAGAATTGGGGAGTTGAATAGCCTTTTTCGCTAGGTTTTATGTTAAGTTGTTGGTTTACAGTATTATTTAATGCCAAAAATTCTTTTAGTTTCCGAAACATTGCCACATCCTGATAGGGGAGGTTCTAGTCTTACGCTTTACAACATTTTCAAAGATTACGGTCAGGAAAATTTTTATTGCTATACGTTCTCTAATTCGGCACGAAACGCATTGGTTGAACCTTTTGTTAAAAATGTACTGATAGCGGATAAAAAGATTTTGTTTAGAGTAGGTTCTTGGTTTCCTTTTTCTGGAAGAATAAACCTGATACTTTCCCAAATCGACGAATTTCTTGTCAGGTTGTTGCCCTTGCAACACCTAAAAGAGCTAAAAACATTTAATCCAGATGTGGTTCTGTATTGTCCGCTTACGGCCAAGTTATTGAAGGAATATCCTAAATTTCACCAACAAATCAAATGTCCTAGCATTGTTTATTTTATGGACGACTGGCCTGTGGGGGGCGAACATATTTGGGATATAAAAATAAAACAAATTTTGAACGATGCTTTAGGTCATTTCTTTATTAGTGAATATTTAGAGCAGTCTATGCAACAAAGATTGGGATTCAACAAGAAGAAATTTTTGGTCGTTCACAATCCTATAGATCTAGATAGTATTGTGTATTCAAATGTAGAAATCGAAAACAAGGGCACATTCCGAATTGTTTATGCCGGTTCTTTGTGGGGAATTCAGTTGGATGCAGTTAAACAATTGGCAGAAGCTGTGGGCGTTTTGCGAAAAAGAGGAGTGGATATTGTGTTCGAACTTTACACGCAAGATAGATTTTACGAGCCTTTGAAAAATTTTTGGGACGCGAATGGCGTCGAATTTGGCGGATGGATTCCTTCCGCCGAATTGAGAAAAAAACTTCACAAAATGGATTTGTTACTTGTGGCCTCGTCTTTTTTAGAAGAATATAAAAACTTGACATTGGGTTCTTTGCAAACCAAAGTCACAGATTATCTTGCTGCTTGCCGTCCTGTTCTATGTCTTGGCCCAAGTTATTCGGCCAATAATTTGTTTGTCAAAAAGTGGGATTGTGGGCTCACATTTGAGTCGAGGTCCGTGAATGAATTAGCTGATTATTTGTCCGACATTATTCCAAAGCGAAATAGTTTTAAAGACAAGATACAAAATGGAATAAAAGTATTGGAGCAAAAGTTGAACACAAAAGTTGTGTTGAACGAAGTTCGAGATTTTGTTAAAAATATTGCCTTTGTCGAGTAATCTAAATCAATAGTCCCTGGATTTTTAGACCATGAGAATACTTGTTTTGAACAATTACCCTTTTCAGGAAGTATGGGAGGAGATAAAGCAAGGTAAAAAACCTGCTCACCACTTGTATGGGGTCGATGTGATGGAACGAGAAGGGCACGAGGTCATATTGGTTCCTTTTCGCAAAAGTCAGTTTTGGATGAAACTGTCAAAATGGATTTCTAAAATTCCTTTCATTGAATTTGGCGATTTAGACCAACAAGTAAGCGCATTGAAGATGTTGAATCAATGCGATGTTGTTTATTCACCATGCCAAACACAAACATGGCTTTTGTCCTATCTAAGGGTAATAGGCCTTGTTCAGAAGCCAATAGTGTCTATGGGTCATCATCCTTTTGTAAAAGGGAGGTTTCCAAAATTAAGAATACCATTTTTAAGATGGAGCTTTGCGGGTACCGATGCCTATCCCGCTTTGTCTGAATATGTTGCAAATGAAATTAGGAGTTTGTGCAAAAGTACGCGCACAAAGCCTCTTTTTTGGGGGCCCGACATGCGGTATTATGCTTACAAACCTAGTTTGGGAAACTATGTAGTGGTCTCGGGAAGAACGGGCAGAGATTATTTGACCTTTGGGAAAGCTGCCAGCCAAACCAATGTGCCTTCGAAAATCATTTGTTTAAAACGCGATTACAAAGACGAGTTCACATCTTTTGGTAATAATGTTGAAGTGGTTTGCCACGATAAATCAATAGATTACCACGAAATGTGCGAGATTTATCAAAATGCCCGCATAATCGCTATCCCTTTTGTTCATACCCACAACCTTTGCGGACTTACAAGTTTGACCGACGCATTGGCCATGGGAAAGCCTGTTATCATGACTAAAACAGAATTCATAGACCTTGATATTGAGAAAGAGGGCATTGGGATTTGGGTAGAATCGGGAGATGAGGAAGGATGGCGCAATGCTATTGAAAAAATATATTCTGATGAGAATTTGGCACAACAAATGGGTTTGAAAGCTAGAAAATTGGCTGAAAGCCGCTTAAATTACAACGAATTTTCATGCGATGTTATCGAGTTGTTGGAAAAGGTGGTGCAAAAAGATAAATCAAATTGACTACGAAATTGAAAATTGCCTTTGTTTGTGAATACGATATCAAAGACCCTTTCCAACGGTCGGGGGTTCCCTATTTTATTGCGGAAGGTTTTAAAAAACTAGGTCACGAACTGATTCAAATTGGCCCTTTCGACAACAAGAGAAAACTATACCATAGAATTTGGAACGGTATTTTAGTGTTCATATTCAACAAGTTACTTCGAAACAAATTTGGCAGCATTCATAATTTGTGGTCGAAAGAATTTTTGCAAAACTATGCCAATCAAGCCGAGCAGCAACTGAAAGGCCTGAAGGTTGATTTGATATTTAGTCCTGAATCGCACACAATTGCATATTTAAATACCCAAATACCTATCGTTTTTTGGCGCGACTCGACTTTTGAAAATTTATTGGATTATTATCCCGAATTTTCCAACATACATCCCATTTCGGTGAGGCAAGGACATGAAGCTGAAAAAAATGCTTTGAATCGTGCTGCTTTGGCAGTTTACACTTCCGAATGGGCTGCGATGTCGGCAATAGAATTTTATAGAGCAGACCCCAATAAGATGGCGTTGGTGGGCAGAGGAGCCAATTTGTTCGAAGAGCCCAAAAACGTCGAAGAACTGATAGTCAAAAGAAGTACGCTTGAAACACTTAAAATCCTTTTTATTGGGGCAAACTGGAATAGAAAAGGTGGCGATAAAGTGTTTGAAACAGTAGGCTTACTCTATGAAAAAGGATTTAAGGTTGAAATGCATGCCATTGGCGAAAAACCCGAAATGACCAATTCGCCCAAATGGTTATTCCATCATGGGTATTTGAAAAAGTCAGAAAAAGCAGAGTATGAGCAGATTAAAAAATTGTATGCTGATAGTCATTTTTTTATGATGCCAAGTTTGGCTGAAAATTTTGGGATAGTATATGCCGAAGCCAGCGCCTATGGTTTGCCTTGTATAGCTTCAAAAACAGGAGGCGTTTCTGCAGCGGTCAAACATTTGGCCAATGGACTTTTGTTTGAGCCTTCTTCACCCCCAAAAGAAATTGCCGATACTATTGGTCGTATTTGGAGTAACAAGTCATCGTATGTCGATTTGTGCCAAAAGGCTAGGTTGGAATATGAAACAAGACTAAATTGGGAAACCAATTGTAGAATAGTTATTCAACAGTTTGCAGATAAGTACCACTTGTAATGTCTTTACTATTTAGTATCATAATTCCAACTTGCCATCGTAATGACATGTTGGCCAAATGCTTGGATTGTCTTGCGCCAGATAAACAAGCATTGGCTTTTGAGTTGTATGAAGTAATAGTTTCAGATGATGGCACCCAATCAACGGCAAAAGAATTTATATCGTTACATTATCCATGGGCAAAGTGGGTGAAAGGACCTATGAAAGGCCCAGCGGCCAATAGGAACAACGGTGCCAAACATGCCTCTTCTGGATGGCTTATTTTCACCGACGACGACTGTTTGCCCGCCCCAAATTGGTTGGAAGTATATTCTAATGCGATTCATTCCCATCCTGAAGTAAAAGCATTTGAGGGGGCAATTCATCCTACCGATGAACTTGAAATGCAGCAAGAATTTGCGGAGTGTCCGGTAAATAAGACAGGAAATAATTTTTGGTCGGCCAATATTGCAGTAAAAAATGAATTGTTTTGGCAAGTAGGCGGATTTGATGAAGGATATTTTTTGGCTGCACAAGAAGACCAGCAGCTTAAAATAGACATAGAAAAAATTTCAAGTATATTTTTTGTACAAGATTCGGTGGTTTTTCATCCAATCAGATATAACAATTGGTGGAAAGCGATAAAGGGTATACCCAAACAATCTAAAAATTATGGAAGGTTTGCCGCAAAAAACAAAGACTATTTGGGGTATGACAACTTATTTCTTTTTTATAAAGAACAGTTCTATTTTCATTTAGTTGCGTTGGTCAGACATTTTAAATCATTCAAATTTAAACAAGCCTCCATTTCTTTAGCTTGGCTGTTTTTTGGTATAACTAGCAATGCTTTCTATTTTATGATTTTCAAAAAATGAAGGCATTATTTTTAAATTCTAACTCGCCCGACTATGTGGTAGAATCATTGTTTCATGGTTTGCGGAAGCTCTTGGGCAATGATTGCGTGGATGTGCCTAAAATGGATGCCATGTATGCGCCACTAAATGAAGGTATTAAGGCTAAATTGGGTAACAATGGATTTTCGATTTATGGCCTTTTAGAGGACAATCTCGAACTAGTAGCCAGAAGATTCTATTGGCAACGAGAGGTGGAATCTTACGATTTGATTGTAGTGGCGGAGGTTTGGGAAAATTGGGACATTTTTTGGCAACTTTACAAGAGGTTTCCTCACAAAAAATTTGCTGTAATAGATGGAGAAGATATTCCAGCCATGTTTCCATACAACAACATGAATTTTAGGATCACAAAGTTGCCACATTCTTTTTTTGCACCTGTTAGAAAAGTAAAGTATTTCAAAAGAGAAATTGGAACTGGGGCGGAGTGTTATGGGGTTGAAAAGTATTTTCCATCATTTCTTCAAGGTTTGTTTAGGGTTCCTAAAGACATTAATCCTATAAGCATGTCCATTCCAGAAGAGAAAATTACCCGTCTGTCTCCCAAAGAAAAGAAACAACAATTTGTTAGTTACCTCATTGACAAAGAATTGGCTAAGTTGACTAATTCTGATTTTTCTGATAAAGGCGAAAAAAAGCATAAATTCTCCGATGAAAAAGATTATTACGCCGATTTGAAGATTTCAAAGTTTGGGGCCACTTCCAAGAGGGAAGGATGGGATTGTTTAAGACATTAT
>DMUD01000061.1:0-3198 GCA_003476475.1 Cytophagales bacterium
AGAACAGGATATGGCGCAGAAACCCTTAGTGAGCTGTTCCAAACAGGCATACGACGTATTGAAACCCGACATGCTGTATTTGCCCCACGAAGAATTTTGGGTATTGCTGTTAAATAGGTCCAACATGTTGGTGAAAAAGCAGCGCGTAGGGCAGGGTGGGGTAAGTGGCACCGTGGCCGACCCGCGTATTGTGTACAAACTGGCTATGGAAAACCTGGCGAGCAAAATTATTGTGGCGCATAATCATCCTTCAGGTAACCTAAAACCCAGTACTTCAGACATAGAACTGACCAAAAAATTCAAACAAGCAGGCGATTTGTTGGACATCCCGCTCGTCGATCATTTGATTTTTGCAGATGGCGGCTACTTTAGTTTTGCCGACGAAGGTCATTTGTAAGACTTTTTGTCTTGTGGCAAACTTTTCAAACCCCTCTTTTTCTGACAATATTTCTTGCTTTTTGGCTTTGTATGTTTTTTGTAAAAGCATTTGCAACACCAAAATGAAAAACAAAATGGAAAACTGGTTGGGAAATAAAACACTTTTGCACAGCTTGTTGCGCCAAGGCGATGTGGCCAATACCATCAATGGCGGCACCAGCGAAACTTTTGTAGCGGTCGAAAACAAAGAAAACGAAGCGGTGATATTGGTTTCGGCGGCTGGCGTGCACAGTTCCGATTTCAAAGTGCGCCTCCAAAAAAACAAACTCACCATCAGTCGCCATTTGCATGCTGCCCTGCAGGGCACAAGCCAAGAAAGCCTATTTGTACCCGCCTTTTTGCGTCATTTCGACTTGCCCAACGAGGTGGACAAGGCCAAAATAAAAGCCTATTTTGAAGATGGTTTGCTCAGAATTGTGCTGCCCTTGCAAGACGCGCGCGACCTGAACAGGGAAATAAAAATAGAAGGGTACTGAGGTGGAATGATTGATTTGTTTTTCGTGACCTTTGCACTCAAACCTGTGCTTTAATGCACTTTTTTTTACTCTATTTCTATTTCATCAATCTCTTTCATCAGTCTGTCTGTTTCGCTCAATGCCACAATGATTTTCTGATAATGTAAAATATCGTCAAACTCCAATTTACGGTCTTTGCGGTCTTTGAGCCATTTTTGTGCCGGTTGGTAGCCACCAATGAAAAACTCCCATGCTACGAGTGGTACGTTGTCGAAGTATTGCGTGTCGTTGATGTACACTTTTCCTACCGACTTGTTTTTCATGAGTGGGGAATGTACCACCCCACTCTCTACAAGTGGGGAATGTACCACCCCGCCCTGCGGGCACCCCTCCGGCGGAGGGGAATTTATGAAGCGAGGTTTTGTCACCACATTATCACCGTCTATTGGATATTGTGTGATGTATTTTTCAACAGTTGGGCTTTCCAATAAATGAATTTGCCTGATTTGTGAGCCAAGGTTTACCAATTGCCAAAATGTTGCTGCTTCTTTTGGATAAGGCACTCTCGGAAAATCTATTTTCAAAAACTCTTTGTATTTCTCGCGGTAAGTGGGCGAATGCAAAACGGCATAGATGTAGTCTAAAATATCGATGGGTGCAAAATTCCCCTCCTCCGGAGGGGTGCCCGATAGGGCGGGGTGGTGTCTTACACCTGCTTCTGAAGTTGGGTGGTTTTTTCCACCAGCTTCTAAAGTTGGGTGTTTTTCACCTGCTTCAAAAGCGGGATGATTGTCCAGCATTTGCATTACGCTGCCCATATTTTTCATTACATCTACTACGGGAATGTGTATCACGGTCAATCCCAGCGCTTGCAAATATTCGTCTCTTAAGGCGTCGTATTCTACTTTGTCGTCGTGGCTGCTGCCGTCTATTTCTATCACTACGTGGCAGTTGCTACAATAAAAGTCCACTATGTAGTTGCCTACTATTTTCTGACGGTCAAAGTCGAAGCCTTTGAACTGTTTGTTTTTTACTTGGTTCCAAAATAATACTTCCGACAAATTACCCGCTTGTCGCAGTGCTCTTGCTTTTTCTTTTAGGTTGGGGTTGTAGGGCAGCTGCATGTAGTTTTGGGTGTTGCGCCTGCCCTGTGTTTCTGTGGCGGAGGGGAATGTACCACCTTGTTCTGTTTCGGAGGTGAATGGACCACCCCGCCCTGCGGGCACCCCTCCGGCGGAGGGGAATTTTTCGGGTACAAAGGGTATTCCTAGCTTTTCAGCTATTTGCTTAACAATTTCTAGGTTTAGGTTTGGTTTTCTATTCCCCTCCATTGGAGGGTCAGTTTCAATGGTTTGTTGGGCGTTGGTTTCGGGGTAGAGGTAAAGAGGGAAAATGTTGTTTATATTATATGCACTACTTGTTTTGTGACCTGAAATATATTTAGTAATAAATGCTCCAGAATTTTCCTTATCTGGAACTTGTTTAGGACAAATTAAACCAATATTTTCTCCTTTTAAAAAATGTTGCATTACTTCTGCTCTTGGGTAGCAATGAAAACCTTTAGAATTACCCGTATAAAATGTCCATCTAGTATCAAATGGTCTATAATTTATGTTTACAAATGCTCCTTTATTCGGGTAATTATTTTGCAAATCGTTTTTTGCAAAATTAACCTGCCAATCTCTAACGTCTTTACCCAAATTGAACCTACTTCTTGCTGCTTCGTTATCTAAACTTATAAATTCTTCAATAGTATTTTGTAGTTCAAGCTTTGTTTTATGTATCGTAAATTCATCTCTTGCTGTAACAATACCCACATTATTTAGTGCGAATAATTCAGTTATTTTAATTCCTCTATTGTATTCTTCTTGTACATCAAAATCCTTGCTAACAAAAAAGTAGTTTGGGTTAATATTTGGTAGTTCCTTGTATGAAACAGTTTTTATTGTATTTTCATTCAAAAAATCATATTTCACTTCCCTTTTTCCAAACAAATCAAAATGAAATACTTTACCTAACTCGTTTGGTTTTTTCTTACCTGTCTTTATGAAGAAATTGATTGAAACACCTTGTTCAATATCAAAAACATTTACATCTGCCGAACCATCTGGAGCTGTTTCTTTTTTCTTGGCGTTTCCGTGTAAATCTATGGTGTAAATTTTATCATACGTTTTCAGCAAATGCCAACGCATACCACGAAAAGTAGGGTTGTCTAAATAGCCGTGAGGATTAATAAAAGCCAAAATACCACTTCCATTTTTTTCTATAAAGTGTTGTCCGTAACGCAAAAACTTCACGTAATCGT
>DMUD01000061.1:3294-4415 GCA_003476475.1 Cytophagales bacterium
ATCATAGGTTTTAAGTAGGTTCCAACGCATACCACGAAAAGTTGGGTTGTCTAAAAATCCGTGAGGATTTATAAATGCTAAAATTCCGCTTCCGTTTTTTTCTATAAAATGCTGTCCGTAACGCAAAAACTTTACATAGTCATCGTTTATCCATTTCGGATTCCTTTCTTTTAATTTCTCTTTCCCTCCGGGTTCTTTTTTGTAATCTTCCATCAGGCTCATAATCCATTCGCCTTTATTGGCACTTTCGCCACTATATAGAGGATTTCCAATGACACACATTACGGGTGCATCGCGTTTGATACTATCTGCTTGTATCGCTTCTTCCGTAAGCCATTGCGACATGAATAAATTGGGTCTTTCGCTACTTGCTTCTTCCAAACTGTTGGTCAGATACACTCTAAGTCTCTGACCACCCCGTCCTGCTGACACCCCTCCAATCGGAGGGGAATTTTTGTAGCCTGTTTCGGTAAGTAACAAATCTAATTTCAAATGTGCCATGGCATAACTCGCCATTAGCAATTCGAAACCGTTGAGGCGTGGCAGCAAGTGCTTTTCTACATAACTGCTCCAAATGCCTTGTTGTCCCTCAAATTTTTTATGAATGTGTTTTATGGTTTCGGCAAGGAAAGTGCCGGTACCTGTTGCCGGGTCAAGTATTTGCACTTTGTGCACTAATTCCCCTCCTCTGGAGGGGTTGGGGTGGTTTATTTTGCTACTATCGGCAAGCCCTTGCGGCAAATCAAATTCGGTTTTTAAAATATCATCTACCGCCCGAACAATAAAATTTACCACTGGTTGGGGTGTGTACCAAACCCCACGGGCTTTTCTTAGTTTCGGGTCGTATTCGCTCAGGAAAGTTTCGTAAAAATGGATAATGGGGTCTTCCATTTTTGTTGACTTTCCGTAGTTTTTTAAAATTTCTTCCACATTGCAAGCCAAAAATATTTCTACCAAACTGTCCACAATCCATTTTATGCGGTCGTCAATATCGGGCCCGGCTATGTAGCCAAACAGTTTCCGTAAAAACGGATTGGATTTTGGAATCAATTCTGCCGCTTCCTGTCGGCTAAAAGTGGGCAAAGTGGGGTCGTGCAACCGAGCGGCAAACATTCCGTACG
>DMUD01000282.1:0-587 GCA_003476475.1 Cytophagales bacterium
AACCCACCGCGACGACTATATGGAAACACTGCACCAGCAGTTTCCGCACTACGAGTGGTGCCAAAACAAGGGCTACCCCACGGCGCTACACCGAAAAGCCATACGCCAGCATGGCATTAGCCCCTATCACCGCAAGTCTTTTACCCTATTGCCCAACGAACTTGATTTGTTTTCGGGAGAGGGGTAAAAAGAAAGTCTTTTCTTGATTAGGATAATAAAAATTATATTTGTTTCTCTTTATAATATAATTCTTATAAATTTTATGAATAAAATTTATTATATAATAAAAACTAAATACTAATGAAAAATATCTTCTCTTTTCTGCTTATTGTCATTTTCTATTTTAATACAAAAGCTCAAACAAGGATTATTCTCGAAAAATACAATGGTGTATACCTTATTCCTTGTAAGGTTAACGGATTGAACATGAGGTTTGTCTTTGATAGTGTGGCTAGTGATGTTAAAATATCTCTTGTTGAAGCAATGTTTATGCTGAAAAACAAGTATTTATCAGAAGATAAAATTATAGGTACACAATCTTATCGTTTGGCAAATGGCGAAATCCAAGAAGGTGCAAAAATCATTCT
>DMUD01000282.1:734-6979 GCA_003476475.1 Cytophagales bacterium
CATTCTCGATTCCATAAATATTGGAGGTTATTTAATTTATAACGTAGAAGCAAGTATTGCTTATAAATTAAATGCCCCACTTTTAATAAGTCAATCTGCGCTAAGTAAACTAGGCGATTTTTCTTTTAATTATCATACCAACTCATTGAGTATTGGTGATGAAAGTTTTTACAGAATTTTTGTCGGTTGTGTGAATGGTAACTGTATCAATGGGTATGGGACATTTCTTTTTTCATCAGGTTCGAAATATGTTGGAGAGTGGAAGGAAGGCAAATGCGATGGTAAAGGCACTTACACATCCCTAGATGGTGAAAAATATGTCGGAGAATTTAAGGAAAATATGAGAAATGGGAAAGGCACTTGCACATACCAAGATGGTTCAAAATATGTCGGAGAATGGAAGGGAGGCAAATACGATGGCCAAGGCACTTACATATTCCCATCTGGTGAAAAATATGTCGGACAATTTAAGGATAATATGAGGAATGGGAAAGGCACTATTAAGTACCCAAATAGTGAAAAGTATGTCGGAGAATTTAAGGATGACATGAAAAATGGTAAAGGCACTGTTACATACCCAGATGGCTCAAAATATATTGGTGAATATAAGGATGGCAAATATGATGGTAAAGGCACTTATACATTCCCAAATGGCAGAAAATATGTTGGAGAATTTAGGGATTACAATAGAAATGGCCAAGGCACTCAAACATTCCAAGATGGTTCAAAATATGTTGGAGAATGGATGGATGACCTACCAAATGGTCAAGGTACTTACACATTTCCTGATGGTGAAACAATAGTCGGATTTTTTAGAGATGGTGAATATGTGGGGAAGAAATAACCCCACATCCACTATCGCCCTTGTTTGAGCATGGCGGTTGAAACGGCTATTTCCAACAGCATAATAATTATGCATCACGCCTTAGCCATAGTCTAGCAAGCGATTCGAAAAGCACAGCGAACAAGCTGTCAACGGCTCAGCGGGCTCAGAAAGTTTTAACTGGCTACTTGTGGTTAGCGTTGAAAACGCGGTTTTCAGTCGCCCTCGTTGCAAACGATTGCGACAGAAGAACAATAAATGCGTAGGCTAAACTAGGAACTTCTAAACCTTAAATTTTGAACTTAAAAAAAGTGGCTACGGCAGGAATCGAACCTGCATCTAGAGTTTAGGAAACTCCTATTCTATCCATTGAACTACGTTGCCAGTGTAAATGGGGACGCAAATTAGCCTTTTTTCGTCTGAGAGCAAAAGGATAATTTTCAGTCAATTTCGATGTACTCGTCGTCTTTAACTTCTATGGCTTTACTTTTTTCGGCTGGTTCCTTGCTTTTAAACAAGTTTTTAAACTCTTCTTTTTCCTTTTTCCAGCTGTCTTTTATCTTGTCTTTTACGGCTTGGGTGTCGTACGAAACCTGAATGTTGCCGGGCTTGCCTTTCATGTTCAAAAACAGGGTAGTGTTGGTTCCTTCTTCTTTGATAGCGCCAAACACTGCGTCGGGGTCTTTCTTTTTGTAGTTTTTCAGCGACACTTTCAGTTTATAGTCCATATAGCCCGTAAAAGCTTGCGTGCCCAATATCGAGACCGTGTTCACATTTGATTTTATGTCCATTTCGGGCAAGAAAATCGTTTCGTTTTCAATGCGCAGCGTATTTTTTAGTTCTTGAAAGCGTAGGTTGGCCAGTTCTTTGGCGTCTATGTAGCGCGAAAGCGTTTGCATAGGTTCGAAATTCTGCAGTTCGCCGTTTTTGATGTTTACTAGTAGCTTGGCTTTCAGTGCTTTGCTGTTTATTTTATAATCGTGGCTAAGGGGGATATGCAAATCGGCTTCGGTGTATAAAATTCCTTTCAAGTGTTGGTGGGTGATGAAGTTTTGGCCAAAATCGTCGAAAAGCAACATAAGGCTGTCCACCTTCACGTCGGTGCACTTGGCTTTTCCGCTCAGTATTTGGCCTTCTTTGGGTGCCATGTCCAAGTTTCCGTTGAAAGCAAAACTACCGCCGGCGGCTTTTAGGCCAATACCCTCGGCCACAAGGGCTTGGTTGTGCCACACCATTTTGCCTTTCACTTGCGCACATTCAAATTTTTTGTAGGTCACATGCTGTACATCGCACTGAAATACAAACTTCGATTCTTTCGAAAATAGGCTTTTGCTGTTGTTTTGGCTTTTTTCGGGCATTAGCAGCCATTTTTCCAAATCGAGGCGGTTGGCTTGCAGTTGAAGTTCGCCCTCTAGGTCTTTGCGCGTGCCGGCTAGGTACATCAGGTAATGGTACAAGTAGCCTTTCAGCACTATTTCTTGGCCTTGGGCTTTGGCGGTAAGTTCGTGCAGGTGTATGGCATTGTGGTCGAACGAAAACTGCGTGTTCAAGTCTTCTACTTTGAATTTGGTGTCTTTCAGCACAAAGTGACATTGCGTTAGGGCCAGGTTGCCAAAAGATTTGACCTTGTGCAGCGTGCTGGTTTGTTGCAGGTCTTTTTGGTAGCCCTCAAAAAACATGTCGGCTTTCAGTTCCCCTTCCAGCGATTCGAATACGTCGGCGTTGGCAATCTGTTTCAGACTGGCCATGTCGAAAGTGCCGTTGAAGTTGAATTTTACGTAAGGGTTTTCGAAATCGCGTACTTCCAGGTCCGAGGCAAAGGCCTTGCCGTCTATCCAGCCCTGCACGTTTTCTAGCCGCAAGCTCGACTGCTCGCCATTCGATTTTTTGCCATTGCTGTAAATGCCTTTGAACGAGAGTCTTTCCACCTTTTTGTTAAAATCGGGGTGCCAAAAACTAGTTTGGGTGCAGCCAAATTCGAAGCGGGTTTCGGGGGCATAGCGCGAGTCTATTTTGCCTTTGATGCTGCCGTTGAAATACAGGTCGCCCTCGCTTTTGTACACGCTCATTTGGCGGTTTAGGTCGCTGGGAAGCAGCGCCAAAATGGTTTGGATATTGGTTTTTTTGCCACGAATGGAAAGGTTAATGTCCTGCCCCGATTTTACCCCAAAAATTCCTTCGAGGTTGAAGAGCGACTCGCCTATGAGGATGTCGGAAGGCTTGATGTAGTAATACCCGGTATGGTGGTCGTAGGCAAGGGAAGAATTGAGGTGCAGTTGCTTGGAAGCCAGGTAGTCGTGCTTGTCAATGCTAATTTTGTGTACAAAAAAATCGCCGTCGATTTTTACGCCCCAAGAACCCTTTTGGGAAGTGAAACGCGCCTCGCCTTTATTGCAAAAAACATCATACGTTTGCTGGTTGAACTGGTTTTCGAAAACCGTTTTCACATTTTTGAAACGCATTTTGTCCATTTCGAACGACACAGCCGAAGAGTCGCCGTTTTTGCTTTTCCATACCGTGAAGTTGTTTTGGCCATCTTGCCGAATGACAAAGTGCAGGTCGGCATTTTCGAGGCTACTTTCTGCTATTTGGTAGCGACCCATGTACAAGTCTTGAACATTGAAACTGAGCAGCAGTTTTTCGGCCACCAACAACGGGGCTGCTTGCTCGCCAAAGGCACCCAGCATGTGTATTTGATGAAAATGTAGCGATACTTTCGGGAAAGTTTCCCAAAAAGCGATGTCTATTTTTTGCACCGTTACCTTGGTATTCAGTTCCTTGTTTAGTTCGGTAACCACTTGCTGAATGATGCGGTCTTTGAACTGATAGACCGCGAAAGTGGCCATGCCTGCCAGCATAAGCAGTACAAGGGATAACCACAGAATGAAGCGAAGAATAGGTTTAAGCGACTTCAAAAGATGCAGCCAAAATTAATTACGGAAAATTAAATAGTTTGAGGGGAAAAAGAAAAAAGAACTAGTGGTTATTGACCTAACTTTTGTTGTACCTCTAATTTCAAAGGACTGAGGTGTCGGGTTATAATTGACCAAATAATGGCATCGTCCACAACGTCGTATGAATGAATCAAACGATTTCTGAGGCTAATCATTTGAACAGCGTGCACTAGTTTGTTTTGGTCAGATTCTTTCAAAAACTTGTTTACGGCTTCTCCAATAATTCCAAGGTGTCTTTCCACTGCACCCTTTGTTTTTAGGTCTTTACAATATACCTCAAAGCTGTTTGTTCCTGTGATAAAAGATTCAATTAACTCAGTGGAGTAAAGAATGTCAGACAAGTATTTTTTCTCTTTCTACGTCATAAATCAATTTCTTTGTCTGGTCAATATTCTTTTTCAAGTAAGGATTTTTGATGGAATCTTCCGTTAGTAAATCTACTTTTCTTTTGAAAAGAATTTCGAGTTTGTCCCAAAGCGATAGCAGTGCATCGCCTCTGTCGGCAGGATCGGCAATGTCAATTTTTACGACCACATCTATGTCGCTGAGGTTAGGATTGAAACGGTCGGTGACCGATGAACCGAATGCGTAAAGCTTGCCTACTTTGTGTGCTTTACACAAGCGCACAAGGCTGTTTCGTTTATATTCTGTGAGATTGGTCAAAAACATAATGCAATTTATAATTTTATTCTGGCCATTCTTTCCCCATTTGCCTTTTGTTTGCGTTATTCATTTTGTGGAGATTTTTGAAAAATATGTTCTTTGATTTTTTTAAACAGCATTCTAAATTACAAAAACAGTGCGTATATTTGAAAATATATTTATGGTTTAAGTTTAATCAAAATTGATAAACTAAGAAATTATGGTTTTTATTTTCCTTTCACCCATTCTTCCACCAACTCCTCCAAGATATTCAGCGGAACGGCGCCATTGGTGAGCAACACCTCGTGAAATTCGCGAATGTCGAACTTGTTGCCTAGTTGTTTTTTCGCCTTTTCCCTAAGCTCCAAGATTTTCAACATGCCAATTTTGTAGGCAGTAGCTTGCGAGGGCCACACGATATAGCGTTCTATTTCCTTGCGACAATCGTATTCGCTATTGGGCGTGTTGTCGGTAAAATAGCGGATGGCCTGTTCTCGAGTCCATTTTTTGCTGTGAATGCCCACATCTACCACCAGTCGGGCGGCGCGTAGCAGTTCCATCGAAAGGCGACCAAAGTCGCTGTAAGGGTTTTGATATAGCCCCATCTCTTTGGGAACCAGTTCGCTGTACAATGCCCAACCCTCTATGTAGGCTGTATAGAAGCCATATTTACGAAAGCGTGGCAGGTTTTTCATTTCTTGTGCAATGGCCAGTTGCATGTGGTGGCCAGGAATGGCCTCGTGGTAGGCCAAGGCGTCCATTTCGTATTTGGGCAGAGTTTTCATGTCGTAGGTGTTGGCATAGTAAATGCCTGGGCGCGAACCGTCGGGAGCGGGCTCTTGGTAAAAAGCGCCTGCCGTAGATTTTTCGCGGAAAGGTTCGACCTGTTTTACAATCAAATCGGCCTTAGGTTTGGTCAGGAACAAGCTGTCTAGTTTGGCTTTCATGTCGTTGATGACACGCTCTGCATCAGTCAAATATGCTTTTTTGCCCACCGTATCGTTGGGGTAATAGAATTCGGGCGATTCTTGCAAGTGTTTGAAAAAAGCTTTTAAGTCGCCTTTGAACCCTACTTTTTTCATAATTACCGTCATTTCGCCCTGTATGCGTGCCACTTCTTTTTGTCCAATATTAAATATTTCTTCATGTGTTAGGCTTGTCGTGGTGGTGTTTTGCAAAGCAAATTGATAAAAGGCATTGCCTTGGGGCCATTTCCAACAGCCATCGTCGGTAGTGGCTCTTTTTTCTTGATCGGCAATGAAAAGGGTCAGTTTTTCGTAAGCAGGTTTTAGGTGTAATTGCAATGCTTTTTCCGCTTTGTTCAGCAATGTTTTTTCTTCAGCTGGCGTAAGATTTAGTTTTTTCAGTTTGGCAGAGAAGTCTTGCCACAGCGAATTCTTTTCCTTGCTTTGGTCGAAAGGCTGTCCTTTCGTAATGCTGCGGCAGTCTTCCAGCACTTGGGCAAAGACAAATTTGGGTGGAAGAATGCCTTTGGCTTCGCGAGTTTTCAATGCTTCTATCAGTTGGTCGAATAGAAAGGGTACTTTTTCGATGCGCGAAATGTAGGCTTCGGCGTCTTTTTTGGATGCTACGGTATGAATGTTGATGAGAAAAGAGGGAATTTCGGAATGCCAGCCAAAGAGTTGGTTTACAGGGTAGTTGTGGTAGCGAAATGCCGCGCCAGCAATTTTTTGTTCGGCCTCGTGAATAAACATTTTGTAGCTAACACGGGTGGCTGGGTCAAGTTTTTCGTTCGAAACAATTGTTTTGATTTTGGACATGGTCATGTCTTGGACTGAGCCCAAACCTTCTGACGCTCGGCCTGG
>DMUD01000163.1 GCA_003476475.1 Cytophagales bacterium
GTATGGGAACATGCCTACTACCTGACCTATCAAAACAAAAGAGGAGATTACGTGGACGCTTTTCTAAAAATAGCCAATTGGAAAAACGCCTCGCAACGCCTGGAAGCAATGTTGGACATGTATAAAGTGAACCGCTAAATGTTAAAACACCCCCATTATTTTCAATTAGGAAGAATAAGTCGCACTCATGGTTTGCAGGGCGAATTGGTGGCTATTCTGGATACCGACAAGCCAAATCTTTACAGCAAATTGGATAGCTTCTTTTTGGAAATCAATCAAAAACTAGCTCCGCATTTTATTCAAAAAATAAGTATTAGAGGAAGCGAGGCCCGTATTTTGCTTGAAGGAATCAACAACGTAGAACAAGCTGCCAAATTCAAAGGTGTCGAAATTTTCCTGCCTTTGGAAAAATTGCCCAAACCGAATAAGGATGAGTTTTATTTCCACGATTTAATTGGCTGCCAACTTGTAGACGCCGACCGTGGAATTTTGGGTAATGTGGAAGACGTAATCGATGCTTCAGCGCAAAAACTCCTTTTTTTCCATTACCAAGGCAAGGAAGTGTTGTTGCCACTTGTAAGTGAATTTGTGACAGAAATAGACACAGAAAGCAAAATACTGAAAACCAGTGTTCCAGACGGTCTGCTCGAACTGTACATGGAAGAACCCAAACAGCGAGATAAAAACTTGGAAAAATAGAAGGCACTACATCATGCGTTTCGACATCATTACTTGCTTGCCACGATTGTTGGATAGCCCATTTTCACATTCCATTTTGAAAAGAGCTATCGACAAAGGACTTACCGAAGTGCATGTACACGACCTCAGAGATTATTCGCCATCTAAACACCGGCAAACCGATGACTATCCCTATGGAGGTGGTGCTGGAATGGTTATGATGATAGAACCTATCCACCGCATTATTAGCAAACTGAAAGAAGAAAGACCCTACGACGCGGTGGTGTACATGACTCCAGACGGGCTCACATTAAACCAAAAAATGGCAAATAGCTATTCTCTTCTGAAAAACATCATCATTCTTTGTGGCCATTACAAAGGAGTGGATGAACGAGTACGTGAAAAATACATCACGCATGAAGTAAGTATTGGCGACTATGTGCTTTCAGGTGGCGAATTGGCGGCAGCTGTATTTGCCGATGCTATCATACGGCTTATCCCAGGTGTTCTTTCTGATGAAACTTCGGCGCTAACCGATTCATTTCAAGACGATTTGCTATCGCCGCCCGTTTATACCCGACCAGCCGAATTTATAGGCATGAAAGTACCCGAGGTTTTACTCTCTGGCCATGAAAAAAACATTGAATTGTGGCGAATGGAACAAGCTTTGGAACGCACCAAAAGCCGCCGACCCGATTTGTACGACAAACAACATGTTGCAAAACCAAATATTTCCTAGCCACATTATTTTTGTACTCGATTTTTTGCTATGTTTGCAGTCCTTTTTCAAAAAGGACAAATTAATATTATCATGTCTCTAGAACTTCTTGTTAGAAACCTCATCGAACCTGAGTATGCTGAAAAACGCAATAGCATACCTGAATTTGGTCCAGGCGACACTATAAATGTGCACGTTAAAATCAAAGAAGGCAGCAAGGAACGAATTCAGTTGTTTCAAGGTGTTGTCATTCAACGCAGAAACCCAAATTCAATGGGCGAAACATTTACCGTAAGGAAAACTTCCAACGGTATTGGTGTTGAGAGAATTTTCCCCATCCTTTCGCCTACAGTTGATAAAATTGAAGTACTTAGGAGAGGAAAAGTACGTAGGGCTCGTTTGTTTTACCTACGTGAAGCAAAAGGAAAAGCCGCCCGTATCAAAGAGAAAAGATAAGCACTACATTTCGACACTTACAAAGCCTCCCAATTCGGAGGCTTTTTTTGTTTTTATTAATTTGTGGAACAATGGATATAGCCATAGTGAAATACAATGCAGGCAACATTCAATCGGTAAAATATGCCCTAAACCGACTAGGTTGTGAACCTTTCGTGACCGACGACCCTGAATTGCTGCACAAAGCCGATAAAGTCATTTTTCCTGGTGTGGGTGAAGCAAGCACGGCCATGCAATACCTAAAAAACCATAAGTTAGATGTGGTTTTGAAAAGCTTGAAACAACCAGTTTTGGGCATTTGCCTCGGGCTTCAGCTCATGTGCAAACATTCGGAAGAAAACAACACCGACTGCCTAGGTATATTCGATATTTTGGTAAAACGCTTTCCCAATGTGGGGCTTAAAGTACCACAAATGGGCTGGAATAGTGTGTACGATTTAAAATCACCGCTTTTTGAAGGGATAAAAGAAAATAGTTACATGTATTTCGTACACAGCTACTATGCGGAATTAAGCGAACACACGGCTGCCAAGTGCAACTATGCCTCCGAATTTAGTGCCAGCCTGCACAAAGACAATTTCTATGCGGTACAGTTCCATACCGAAAAAAGTGCCGATGCAGGAGAAAAACTACTCGACAATTTTCTAAAAATCTAGATTTTTAATTTACAATCGAAACAGAATCGAGGCTAGCACCCGTTGAATCGGTTCGAGGCCTAATTCGAGTGCGACAATTGTATGGCTTGGTAATCTTCACGAAAGGACGAGGAAAATACCCCATCTTAACACCCGTTTCCTTGTCGGCATATACTTTTTCCATGTAAATACCATAGATAGGGCAAGCCGTGCGCGCTCCTTCACCTAGGGCCGAAGTGCGGAAATGGATACTGCGATCGTCGCCCCCAACCCATACGCCTGTAACCAAATCTTTCGTAACCCCCATAAACCAACCATCAGAATGGTTGGACGAAGTACCCGTTTTGCCCCCAAATTCGTTCCCCTTGAACAAACCACCGTGCTGAAACAAGGCTTGTGAGGTGCCTCCTGGTTCTTCCAATCCACCTTTCAACATGTGCAGCATGAGCCAAGCCGTTTCTTCGCTTACGGCATGCTTTCGCTGTGGCACAAACTCATGAATAATATTTCCGTTTTTATCTTCTATTCTTGTTACATACAAGGGTTCGGTGGCTACCCCCTTGTTCAAGAATGTACAATAAGCGCCAACCATTTCAAACAAGCTTACATCGCTAGAACCTAAACCAACCGATGGGATAGTGTCCAATTGGCTTTTGATACCCAATTTGTGTGCATATTCGATAACTGTTTCGGGGCCAATTTTTTCGATAAGTTGCGAGGTAATGGAATTGACCGACTTGGCCATGGCCCTACGCAAGGTCATTTGCTCGCCTGTAAAAACCCAGTCGCTGTTTCTTGGACTCCAAACAGTGTCTTTCTTTAGCCAACGATCGAAATATTTGATAGTCACCCTGTGGTCAAGCATACGGTCGCATGGCGAAAATCCCTTGTCAATGGCGGCGCAGTACACAAAAGGTTTGAAAGTAGAACCCGGCTGCCTTTTGCTTTGATACACGTGGTCGTATTTGAAATATTTGAAATTAATTCCTCCTACCCAAGCCAATATTTGGCCTGTGAAAGGATCCATGGTCATCATGCCACATTGTAAAAAATGTTTGTAGTAGCGAATAGAATCCATGGGCGACAAGGTAGTATCGCGTTCGCCACTCCAAGAAAAAACCTTCATCTTTCTTGGTCTGTTCATGTAATAATTCACCG
>DMUD01000229.1:0-8279 GCA_003476475.1 Cytophagales bacterium
GATAAGCCCAGCCATTGCCTCTCACTTTTTGCTTGGCACCTTCTCGCCTATCGATTCAAAAACCTCTTCCAATCGCATTAACTGCTCTTCGGTTTCAATCAAATGATTTTGAAAAACATCTACAAGTTCTTTGCTCGAAGCCACTTTCATCAATTTGGCAAAAGCTTTGGTCAGGGCTTTTTCTGACCAATAGATTTCTTGTAATTCATCTACTAACAAGTCGTGTAAATCTCTCGCTGTACTCATCGCGGTGTTTTTAGAGTGGTTGATTCATTTCATTAGCAAAATTGAATCGATAAGGACTCTAAAACTTTACATCTCTATGCTTGAAACTTATATATCTTACGGGATAGATGAAGGAAGAAAAAAAGGCAGATGCTATTCGTAAAACAAACTTTCCATGACCTTCCCTTGCCCATGTGGCATAGTAAAGCCCAAAAGTTCAGCAATGGTAGCCGAAATATCTACCTGTACATATCGTTGATTAACGATTGTGTTCTCTTTGAAATCGGGACCAAACGCATATAAATTGATGTGACGGCAACCTTCGCAATCATCTCCATGGTTTACAAAACCATCTTTAATTCCGTCCAAATGTCGGCCATGGTCATTGGTAACAAAAAGGGTGGTTTTATCTTTGTAATAGGAGTCTTTTTGTATATATTTCCATATTTCCCAGGCCAAGCTATCGGTGTCTTGAATGCCTTTCAAATAGTTTTTCCAATCGTTTTTATGTCCCGAATGGTCGGGTTCACGAAAATTGATGAGCATTAAATTAGGTTTATCTTGCTTCAATACGGTCATTATTTTTTGAAAAGTCAAACTGTCGTGTCTTTGGCCAATACCCCCATCTGCTTTTCCGCAACTATACGACGGAGTGTATTGGTCTTTCCATGTCGAATCGTGACAATTGGCCAATATCCAAAGTTTTTCTTTGGAAGTTATAATCCATGCTTTGGATGCATTGGCTTGTGTTTTTTTCAAGTAATACTGTAAAAAACTAGGTTTCTGAGGTAATTCAATTCCTTTTTTGTTTTCCAATGCTTGCTTAAAACCAGAACTGATGGCCGCATGCCCTGAAGATGTATAAGTATGGCCATCGTTGTAAAAATTGGTACATACGACTCCCCTTTTAGACATCTCTACCATGCGTGGAATATATCGGCGAGATTCATCACCCCATGTCTCAGAGTACCTAGGTCCATCAATGACAATCACAATCACGTGTTGGGTTTTGTATTTACTTGGCAACTTGTTTTGCCCAAATACAATCGCAGAATAAAAAATGTAAAAAAAGAAAAAAAACAGTGTTTTCATTTCATTATCGGGTAGTAGCCGCATAGGGCACTTCTACTTTCCTAGGTTTGTATTTTTTGGCAATTTCGGCCAAAGCTTGTATGTGTGCAGGAGTAGTACCACAACAGCCACCTATTATATTGGTAAGCCCTTGTTTCAGATATTCTTCCACTTGAGCTGCCATTTGGGCAGGTGTTTCGTCGTACTGTCCAAACTCATTGGGTAAACCGGCATTGGGATATGCACTCACAAAAAAATCTGATTTGTCGGCTAAAACCTGCAAGTAAGGTCGCAATGCTGAAGCCCCCAAAGCACAGTTCAAGCCAACACTCAATAGTGGCATGTGCGACATTGATATTAAGAAAGCCTCTGTTGTTTGTCCTGTCAAGGTACGACCTGACTGATCTGTGATAGTACCCGATACCATTATAGGAAGCTTTCTACCTATTTCTTCCATGTATTCGTCAATGGCAAAAAGGGCAGCTTTAGCATTCAATGTGTCAAAAATAGTTTCTACGATTAGTAGATCTACCCCACCCTCAACCAACATCTTTACTTGCTGTTTGTATGCCACTACCAATTCGTCGAAAGAAATAGCACGATAACCTGGGTCGTTCACATCGGGCGAAATTGAGGCTGTACGATTGGTCGGCCCCATTGCACCTGCTACATATCTGGGTTTTTGGGGTTCTTTAGCGGTAAACTCGTCGGCTACTTCGCGGGCAATCTTCGCCGACTGATAATTAATTTGATCTACAATAAACTCTAGCTGATAATCGGCTTGAGCTATTGAAGTGCCGCTAAAAGTATTTGTTTCAATAATATCTGCTCCCGCCTCCAAATATTGACGATGTATTGCTTTGATAATGTCGGGGCGGGTAATTGACAACAAATCATTATTTCCCTTTAAGGAGTGTGTATGGGATTTGAGTTGCTCGTTTCTAAAATCTGCCTCTTCAAGTTTATAGCGTTGTATCATGGTACCCATAGCACCGTCTAGAACTAAGATACGGTCTTTAAGCAAATCGGTAATTTCAGGTTTTGAAGTACTCATTTTCTATACACCTATAAGTAAAAAGAAAAAATGAAAGACTTAAGCTAAAAAGAAAAGAGTCCCGAATGATATTCGGGACTCCTTTCCAAAAATCATTTAACAATAAACTTAAATAGTTGTAGTTTCTATTTCTGATTCAGACTTTTTCTTGGTTGTGGAATTTGAAGAGGCTTTTTGGGCAGCAAATTCCAATTTTATAGCTTCTATGTCTATATTCTTGATTACTGGTTGAGCTGTATTCAACTTAATTTGTTGTTTTCTCTGTCTAGAACGGGTCTTATTTACGCGGCCTTTACGAGCCAATTGAGTTACTGCCATAACTTATTATTCTTTAGTATTGCAAAAGTAGTGTTTCAAAACAAGTAAACAAATAGTTGGAGTAGTTTTTGAAACGAAATCAGATCCAATTTTTAATCTTTTCTGCAATTTCCAAAAACTCTTCCTTGGACAACTGCAATTTCGGTCGTGAAAAATTGATTTCTCCCATAGTAGAAAAAGGAATCAAATGTATGTGTGCATGCGGCACTTCCAAACCTATGACCGATATCCCTATTCGCAGGCACGGAATAGCATTTTTTAATGCAATAGCTACTTTCTTGGCAAACAAATGCAACTGAGCAAATTCTTCGTCGGACAGGTCGAAAATATAATCAACCTCCTTTTTGGGAATGACCAAAGTATGACCTTTTGTAAGCGGACTGATGTCTAAAAAAGCCAAATGAAATTCATCTTCCGCTATTTTGTAGCAAGGAATCTCTCCATTTACGATTCGTGAAAACAAACTTGCCATCAGTCACTTATAATTATGCCATAGAAATGTCTAGAATTTCGAATATGACAATGCCAGCTGGCGCTTTAATTTCGGCTAGTTCGCCTACCTTCTTACCCAACAGACCTTGCCCAAAAGGTGACTTAATTGAAATTTTATTCATCTTAAGATTGGCCTCTTCTTCTGAAACAAGCGTGTAGGTAAGCTCCATTTTGGTAGCCACATTACGAATTTTTACTGAGGTAAAAATAGAAGCAGAAGATAAGTCAATTGAATTTTCGTTTATCACTCGTCCATTGGATATCAAAGCTTCCAGTTTCGATATTTTAAGCTCCAGAAGACCTTGAGCGTCTTTTGCTGCATCATATTCAGCATTTTCGCTTAGGTCGCCCTTGTCGCGTGCCTCGGCTATTTGTTTAGACATTTCGGCGCGACCTTTGGTCTTCAAATAATGAAGCTCTTCAATCATCTTGTTCAAGCCTTCTTTGCTGTAGTAAGATATATTACTCATTTCGTTCAATGGTTAAAGCAAAATAAAAAAGAACGGCTAAGCCGTTCCTGATTTAAGAACAAAGTTAAGCAGATATTTTGTTCATTAGGATTTTTTTAATCAAAATCGTCCCAGCCACCACCGCCACCACTTGAACCGTAGTCATCGGCTTCGTCAAATTGACTGTTTCCGCCAAAGACATCGTCATCTTCATCCGTCATATCGTCCGAACTCATGAACTTTTCATCAAATGCCCTGTTTTCTTCATCGTCCCACACTTCTTTTGCATCATTTTTAAAATCGATTACATCTTCTTCTTGTTCTAGCATTTGCAGTGTTTCCTCGTCCAAGCCAGTTCTTTCTAATGCTTCTCGACGTGTCAAACCAGCGTTTAGCAATGCTTTGAATGCATCGTAACTTGCATACAAGTCATCATCTTCGTTGTAATCCATCGAATCTTCTCTAAAAACATCTCCTACGTCAGACATAGTTAAATTTACGTTTTTGTAATTGAAATTGTGTTTTTGTGTAATTAAAAAATTATTATTTATTCAAACGGATTTGTAGTAGTTCCTTCATTCATCAATACATTGTTGTTGAAGTTTTGCACCACATTTGCCTGAAGTGTGATGACTGGTTTTTTTGTCACCACATCATTGGTTGAAAGAGTTACAATATCCAACTGTTCGCCAACATTTTCGGGTAAGTATATCAGTTCTAAATCTACAGTTTGGCCTGGGGCAATTTCCTGTTTTGCTATGTTATAATTTACACAATAACAGCCAGCCTGTATCCCATGAAACTTTAAATTGGACAATCCTTTATTAGTAATTTTCATCTTTTGATGAATTTTTTGTCCAAGCACTATCTTTCCGAAATTATAAAAGGATCTTTCCAAATATATTACAGGCGACAATTTAATATCTTCGGGTGAAGGAAGTGAATTTTCATTCTTCTTTTTTACAAATCCTTTGATGGTAAGAGTCTTGGTGTTTTCGGCATCGTTACTTATTACGGATACCGTTTTGTTGAATGCGCCCAAACGCCCTTGACTGTCAAAAGTAGCCATTATTTTCCCTATTCCACCTGGAGGTATCGGATTTTTGGTCCATTCGGGAGTAGTGCATCCGCAAGAAGGCTGAACATTTGATATAATTAATGGTTGTGTGCCTATGTTTTGTACATCAAATGTGAAAGATGCTTGCGTTCCCTCATCTATTGTTCCAAAATCGTGCGCAAATTTAGGAATTTTGATGGTTGGCTGTGCCCATGCACACGCATAGGCAAGGAATAGTGAAATATGTAATAATGACTTCATCAAGAACCCAGTACAATTTTTGGTGACGCAAAAATAAAAAGCGTAATGCATATTTTCAATCTATAAACCTCTGAATTGACTTAAAAATCGAATATCATTTTCGGTGTAAAGCCTCAAATCTCGAACTTGGTATTTGAGCATCGCAATACGTTCAATACCCATTCCAAACGCAAATCCCGAATATTCCTCATTATCAATTTTGCAGTTTTTCAAAATATCGGGATCTAACATGCCCGCACCACCTATTTCCACCCAACCGCTGTGCTTACAAACGTTACAACCTTTTCCCTTGCATATCAAGCAGGAAATGTCAATTTCAGCACTTGGTTCGGTAAAAGGAAAAAAAGACGGACGAAATCGCACCTGGATTTCAGGCCCAAACAGTTCCCGAACGAAATGAAAAAGTGTTTGTTTCAAATCGGCAAAACTCACGTTTTTGTCCACATACAGTCCTTCTATTTGATGAAACATGCAATGGGCGCGAGCCGATATGGCCTCGTTTCGATAAACTCTTCCAGGCGAAATAGTTCTGATGGGAGGCTTTTGCTGTTCCATAACTCTAATTTGCACGCTAGATGTGTGAGTGCGTAGCACTACATCAGGATTTTTTTCCACGAAAAAAGTATCTTGCATTTCGCGCGCTGGGTGGTTGAGCGGAAAATTCAAGGCAGTAAAATTATGCCAATCGTCTTCAATTTCAGGCCCTTCCGAAAGATTGAAACCCATCCTTTCAAATATTTGAAACATTCTCTCGCGCACTATAGTAAGAGGATGCCTGCTACCGACCATGTCGGGAACAACAGGAAGGGAAAAATCCAAGGCTTCCTGTGCATCGGCCTGTCCTTGTCCTTCAAACTTAAATTTCAATGTATCAAATCGACCTTGTAAGTCGTTTTTCAACTGATTGATGACTTGGCCGAATTGTTTTTTTTGTTCAGAAGGCACTGTTTTGAAAGCTTCAAAAAGCTCGTTAAGCAAACCATTTCGACTTAGAAAACGAATACGGTACTTGTCTAAATCCTCAAGATTATCAATTTTAAAGACCTCAGACTCTGTGCGAATACTTTGGATAGTTTCTAACATCTGACAAAAATAAAGGTAGAAAACAAAGTTTTGTATGTCGAGTGAATAAAAATGATAGAAACACAATCAATTCATCTTGCAGTTTTAACTCAAATCATCCAATTCAAAACATAATTGACAAACTCCCCTAAACATCCTTAATAATTTATGTATGTTTGCCTACAAAAGCATTTAAATTTCAACCTCATGACAAAGAATATCTCTTTGATTTTAAATGGTGTATTGGCGGTGGCAGTAGGATTTCTTTACTATCTACATTTCAAAAGCCCCTCCAATTCAAGCACTATCATTGAAAATGTAAGCGATTCTACATACACTCCTGCAGTCGTCATCGCAGATTCGGAAATAAAACAAGATGGCATCGTTTTTGTCAATACTGACTCTCTTTTGAAACATTACGAATATTACAATTTAGCTAAAAAAAATTTAGAGGCAAGACAAAAAAGGGCTGAAAATTCTTTGGCTGCTACCTACAATGCGCTGCAGGGCGAAGTGATGCAATTTCAGAAAAAAGCGCAAGAAGGCGCATACACACAAGAAGAAGGTGCGCGGAAAGAACAGGAACTCATGGGTAAACAGCAACAATTTATGGCAACAAAAGAAACTCAAATGGGTGCTTTAGTATCTGAGGAAGAGAAAATGTCGAGTGAATTGAATAAAAAAGTACAAGACTATGTAAAGCGCTTCAGCAAAGGCAAAAAATACCAATACATTTTGGGGTATACTGGCATGAGCAGCAGTATCCTATTCAAAAACGATTCTCTAGACATAACGTTGCCTATTTTGAAAGGCTTGAACGAAGAGTATCGCCAATCAAAAAAATAAATTGGAAAAGAACAATCCTCGCGTTTTGCATGCTTGGTGCATGTACGATTGGGCCAATTCTGTTTACTCCCTTAACATCACCTCGTCTATTTTCCCTGCTTATTATCAGGCCGTAACCAAAAATCCGGCTAGTTTAGACAAAGTGAAATTTTTAGGGTTTTCTGTTACGAACAGTGTTTTGTATTCTTATGCCTTGTCTTTTGCTTTCCTTTGCGTAGTAGCGGTCGGTCCATTGCTTGGTGGGATAGCCGATTATTATGGAAGAAAGAAACTCTTCATGCAACTTTTCTGTACTTTGGGTTCTATAGCATGTATGGGCTTGTATTTTTTTACCGGCGAAAACATTCACTTTGGCATTTTAATGTTGGTGATTGCCACGATAGGCTATGCTGGTAGCTTGGTATTTTACAATGCATTTTTGCCCGAAATAGCCACGCCTAAAATGACCGACCAGATAAGTGCCAAAGGTTTTTCGTATGGCTACGTAGGCAGTGTTTTGTTGCTTATTTTTAATTTAACCATGCTCCTAATGCCTGAATTTTTCTTCAATATTGATTCTGCGCTCGCTTCTCGTATTTCTTTTCTAACTGTTGGCTTGTGGTGGTTTGGTTTTGCCCAATACACTTTTAGCATTTTACCAGAAACACAGAATAAAAACAAAAACAAAATTTCATTTATATGGACTGGTTTCAGTGAAATAAAAAGAGTATTCATTCAAGTACAAAATAAAGGATTGATAAAAGGGTTTCTTACAGCATTCTTTGTTTATAGTATGGGGGTACAAACCGTGATGTATGTGGCTACCCTTTTGGGTGAAAAGGAATTTCACCTCGTGACAAGCCAACTAATTACCGTCGTACTCATCCTTCAAATCATTGCCATAGTGGGTGCAAATTTAGCCGCCTGGTTATCCGGTTTAAAAGGTAATATTTTTGCACTTTCTGTCATTATGTGCATTTGGATTTTCATTTGCATGGGAGCTTATTTAATGCAAAACGGAACCCATTTTTACATGTTGGCTGTGTTGGTGGGTTTGGTCATGGGTGCGGTTCAATCGCTTTCTCGTTCCACCTATTCCAAACTTATCCCTGCCAACACCAAAGACCATGCTTCCTATTTCAGTTTTTACGATGTTACAGAAAAGCTCGCAACCGTATTGGGGACTTTTTGTTACGGACTTGTCGAACAAGTTTCGGGTAATATGCGCAATAGCGTGATTGCTTTAGGTATTTTTTTCTTGGCGGGTTTATGCGTTCTATATTTTTCTAAAAAACACTCTTTTTATGAACCATAAATTTTTTATTGTTTTCGAATAAAAATAAAATCATGTTAAGTTCAAAAATCCAAAATAAAGATTCAAATCGGTTCTCAAGCTAATTTAGTGAATTCTAATTCACTAAATTAAAATCTTTTTGTAGTAATAACCTCAAATTTGAAAGAAAAC
>DMUD01000229.1:8539-10369 GCA_003476475.1 Cytophagales bacterium
GAAAACACTAGTTTTTTACTTGAAAGAATTTATAAATTATTTATTTTAATGTTTTTTAATTATAAAAATTCTCACTTTTTAAGTGTAGGATAACGCATCCTTAAAGTATTAATTAAAAATTTCTTGTTTTGGGTAAAACTCTCGGGGCTCATCTGACCAAAACAGTTTTCCCATTCCGTATAAAGATTCAAATCGCCAACAAAAAATTTGTCAGCATCAATTTTTTTCTCAGTGCAATAATCTCTAAAAGTCATTTTGTAATTAGATTTTAAAAGGCTTATGCTCTTTGATAGATTAAATAATTTCTAAATCTACAAATTAGATAATACTTTTGGAAATTTATACCACACAAAGATTTTTTAATTGTTTAGAGTAAAACGAAATCCAATAATAACATGTGTAAAATCTAATACTACTCTTAACAACACGACACATTAATATATATTATTTTATCCAAACTTTTTTAATATACTACTAATTACAAAAATATTTTTTGTATAATAATTATATAAAAATATTATCATCTAAAATTATTAGTAAAATATTTCGAAATCATTTTTTAATATTGTGACTTAAAGAGAAACAAAAGTGGAAGAAAATAACGACAACCAACATCTGTTTTCCAAAAGAATAAGGGCAGGCAAACGCACCTACTTTTTCGACATAAAACCTTCAAAAACTGGCGATTATTACATAACCCTAACAGAAAGTATAAAAAAATCTGACGGAAAGGGGTTTAGCTTTGACAAACACAAATTGTTTATTTACAAAGAAGATATTTCTAAGTTTTCAGAAGCACTTGAAGAAGCTTTTATACATTTAAAAACAAAACTTATGCCACATTACAATTTCGAGGCAGACACAAGGTCGGGAAAATTGGAAGATATATAAAATTAATTTACAACTATCAGCTTGATGGTGGAAGAAATCCCATCTTCGGTGAAAATTCTGACAAAGTATTGTCCTGCAATTAAATTGCCAATATCGAAATGATGAAAATCCCCTTCATAGCCAAGATATTTTACTTTGTTGATTTCAATCTCTTCGCCATACATATTGAATATTTGCAGTGTCAACTTCCCGCCTTTCCCCAATTTATCAAATAAAACCAATTGATTTTCCACCGGATTATTATGCCAAAATCGCTTCATACCTGATGTAAATTCTTCCGAATTTGATGTGAGGGTTTTTATTGAAGAAATCGCCTTGTACAGATTCAGTTTCCCAAATCCCCACTGATAATGTCCTGACGCTGGTATAACACCTGTAAAAGCGTCGGTTGTGGTATTGGTAGTCAAAACCGATTTAACCTGTTGAAAAGCGAGCATAGGATCAGCTTCCAATAGCAATGCAATGCAACTAGCCAAAAAAGGCGAAGCAAGCGAGGTTACTTCAAATCCAAACCAATACCAAGTACGATTTCCTTGCGTGTAAGCTGTACCTTGCACCAAATTTGCTCTTTCATTTCCGTTTGGATCTACCGAAAAGCTATTGGCAGGACATATTAGACTGGCTGGCGAAGATATATCGGGTTTTGTACGGCCGTCTGATGTAGGGCCAAAACTTGAAAAAGGGGTTACTTGACCCGAATCGGCCGAGAAGAAAACATCTTGGCCTAAAATGTTCCGAAATTTGGTTTGAGCCACGTGCGCACCTGCCGTGATGATGCTTTTAGAGGTTCCCCCAAGTTCACCTATAGTGTACTGGGTATCGCCCGTCAAATATCCCGACATGGTAAACCCTTTAGTTGTCTTGTTTGAAAAAAAGGCATTTTGGGCACACCATCCGTGAACTTCGTTGTTTCTGCTGGTAATACTTACCGAAATATCC
>DMUD01000132.1:0-459 GCA_003476475.1 Cytophagales bacterium
GATACAGGTATGCCCAATTTAAGTTTGGCAGTACCTGGTGCGGTTTTTGCGGCATGCAGTGTGCCTATATACATAAAAACAAATAAACTTGCCCTCAAAACGGCAGAACGTTATAATGCGGCAATAGAAAACAAGTGATTCTATTTCCTTATTATATTTGCCAAATCGTCAAAAAATTGAATTGGATAAACTTTTAGTCATCATACCAACTTACAACGAAAAGGAGAACGTAGAAGCCATTTTGCGAAAGGTTTTCAGTTTGCCGCTTCATTTTCATGTATTGATTGTAGACGATGCTTCGCCCGATGGTACTGCCGATATTGTGCGAGGTTTGCAAAATGAGTTTCCCGAAAGGCTTTTTTTACAAGAAAGAGCAGGGAAGCTAGGACTGGGCACGGCCTATATTCTGGGTTTCAAATATGCCTTGCAACATGGGTATGATTATATTTTCGAAATGGA
>DMUD01000132.1:804-6630 GCA_003476475.1 Cytophagales bacterium
GAAATGGATGCCGATTTTTCGCACAATCCCGAAGATTTGGTGCGTTTGTACGAGGCATGTGCCCTCGAGGGAAACGATTTAGCCATAGGTTCTCGATATGTGAACGGTGTAAATGTGGTCAATTGGCCTATGGGTAGGGTGTTGATGTCTTATTTGGCAGGTAAATATGTAAGATTGTTTACCGGCATGCCCATTAACGATCCTACTGCTGGTTTTAAATGCTATAGACGTAAAGTCTTGGAGACATTAAATCTTGACAAAATCAAATTCGTTGGATATGCATTTCAAATCGAAATGAAATTTGAAGCATGGATGCATGGTTTTAAAATTAAAGAAGTAACCATTATTTTCACTGACCGTACAAAAGGGCAATCCAAAATGTCGATTGATATTTTTAAAGAAGCCTTGTTTGGAGTTATTGAAATAAAATTGAAGTCCTATTTCAAGCAGTATAAGCTGGTGAATTAATTGCGCCATTACACCTCTAATACGCGCGCCAATTTCCTTTTTTAACTAAGACACATTTTGGCGTAATCCCTCTTTTTTTTTGCATAAAATTTGAAAGTTATGGGAAGAAAAAACGAGGAATCTGAGGTGCAAATTATCAATAATAGCAGTGGAACTAGTCGGTTGAAAAATGAAAGTTTGGAATTGTATTCTGAATTTCTTGAAGATGATTCAGAAACTGATAAGATTCAGTCTGTTTATTCTGCCAGCAAAATTGAAATTTCAGCCTATTTGATTTTTGAAAAGCATTTCAAAAAAATACCCAATAAATTGATTATTAGTGGAATACAGGCCTCAAAGATGTATGAATATTTGATAACTAATCATGCAGACCATATCGTGCGGCACTACAAAATTGAAAAAACAAAACCTTGGCGCAATTGCATAGATAAGTATTCAATGTGCGTGTTCGACACCGAAGAATTGATTGATTTGAATTCTGACACTTTCGTTTATTATTATGCAAAAGAAATATTGTTCCAGACTTCGCAACTCATCGAACTTTCAAAGACTTTTCAATTTACAGAAGAAAAGAAAAACAACATTCATTTGTTGGTGAAAAAGATGAATCAGTTAGATTTTTCACCGTACCCAATCAAGCATTTCGACATAGACATAGCTTCCCAATACAACGACGACTTTTACGCCTTCAACCATGCCAATTTGGAGTTTTTGAACAGCGACAATAGCGGCTTGGTGTTGTTGTACGGCAAACCAGGCACTGGCAAAACCAGTTATTTGCGTTATTTGATAGATTCTCTAGATGTCAAGATATTGTACATCCCTTCGGGAATGTCCCAATCTTTGGCCGACCCTATTTTTATCAGTTTGCTCGAGGACAACGAAGGAAGTATTTTGATTATTGAAGATGCGGAGGAAACTATCATGTCGCGCGATAGTGGCGGAAACAATCTTGCAGTTTCTACATTATTGAACCTCACCGATGGCTTGTTGGCCGATGTGTTGAACCTTAAAATAATTTGTACTTTCAATACCGATATACAAAACTTAGACAAAGCCTTGTTGCGGCCTGGAAGATTGAGGGCAAAATATGAGTTCAAGGAATTGAGCCCCGAGAAAGCACAATTGATTTTGGACAAACAAGGTTTGGATAAAAAAATCACAGGCCCTATGACTTTGGCACAACTGTACAATCCTGAACAAACTGAATCTGTTTTTTCGTCTACTCGAAATGCTATTGGATTTTGACATATCGGCCTTTGAGTCTCACAGTTTTCAGTATTCCGATTCGGAATCCGAATGTTATATTAAAAATATTTGTGACGAAACAGAGGGTTTGTTAAAACACAAGAGTTTTTTTAAAAAAGTAAAAGCCACTACTAGTCTAGAACTTCAACTCAGGCTGTGTAAGTGGCTTGTTTTTTTAAATAGCAACCAAAGCAAGCAAACTTTGCTTCATAATCGATTGGTAGAAGCAGTAGAACATGCCACGCGTAATAGTGAGATTTTTAAAAGCCAAACAAGCCACGAGTTGGAAATATCATTTAGATTTTTTGAATCGATTTTCAGATTACGCCCTTTGTATTTTTTGAAAGATGATTTGACAACACCTCTTAAATTGCTCACCATAGCATTGGTGTATTCCAGATATCCGGGCATGCAGGTGCGTTCGGTTCAAAAAGCGTTTTCTATTTTAGAAACAAGTATAAGTGAAGAAAAGTTAGATCAATTTTTTGTTTACCTCTTTGTCAAATACGAAAATCCTAAGTTTTTTACTTCCAATCTAGAATTGTTGAACACAACTGAAATAGGGGTTATGATGCATTTGTTGCAAGGAAACAACATTCGTACCTATCCACATTTGCCCATGCCTATTTCCAAAAAGGAATCGTTTTTGTTGATGCAGAACAAGTGTTTGGAATCGGTTTTGATATATGAAAATATATTACTTGGTTCTATATTGGTGGCAAAGCTCCTAAAGGTTTTTCCTGACGAAGAGTATTTGGTTGATTTTTTGCAAAGCAGCCGAACATATAGGCACAATACCTTGAAATTTGCAGAGGATTTTGCTTTTTGGAAGGAAACTTTTCGTTGTCTAAAGAGATTTCAAACCGAAATTTATCACATAAACAATAACTATATCTGTCTGTATGAAGTACTGGACTACATAGATTATAAGCGGTACAAAGAAAATGATCTCGACTTTTTCATCAAAGGGAAGAACATCAACGACATTTGTTTTGAAGTTTGGCAGTGGCATCAAATGGATTTACAAAACAAAAACGAGGAAATTCTAAAACTAAACTGGAAAAAAGTACCTAAAAAAGAAACTTTGGTTTACAATGGCATAGAGTATTTGTTTGAAGAAATAGGCAATGCCCGAGATCTCTTTGATGAATCGATCGAAATGAAACATTGTGTTTTTTCTTATCTGGGAGAATGTGCCGGGCTTTCGTGTTCGATATGGAGCGTAAAAACTAAAACCAATGACGGTTTCAAAAGACTGCTTACCATTGAAATTACCAACAATCAAATACATCAGGCAAGAGGAAAATGTAATCGCGCGCTAACAGCCTTGGAAAAAAAAGTGCTGCGCCAATGGTTGTCCAAAAATGCAATCAAGGTTTTAAATAAAAATATTTGCTAGAAAGGTTTTCGCTATGACATATTTTGTCTTAGTGCTTCTGTAATTTTGTTCGCATTAAAAATAAACATGCCAAAACAGCGATATATTGAAAGATACAATGCTATTGTAGAGAAAGTTCGCAAGGGTCGTTGTACGCTGAAGGAAATTTGTGAGTATTTGTCAATTAAATCAGAAGATCGCGATTTGAACTTGACGATTTCTAGTAGAACTTTTAATCGTGATTTAGACGAAATACGAGACATATACGGAATAGATATTCAATACGACCGTACCCAAAAGGTATATTATATAGCCAATGATCAGGTGGCAAATATTTCGAATGTTCGCCTGATGGAAGCATTTGATATTTTCAATACGTTGAAAATGAGCGAGCATTTTTCAGATTTTATTCTTTTTGAAGAACGTAAGCCACATGGTACCCAGCATTTTTACCCTTTGCTTCAAGCCATCAAATCCAAACAAAAGATAAAAATTGTCTATCGCAAATTTTCCGAAGACGAAAACACTGAAAGAATATTGTTGCCATTTGCACTGAAAGAATCCAAGGGCCGTTGGTATTTGCTTGCGACTAAAATAAATGATACTAAATTGAAAACTTATGGGTTAGACAGAATTATCTCACTCAAAGTACTTCAGGATTTTTTTTATTCAGATTTTAAAATAAACATAAAAGAAAAATTTAAACATTCTTTTGGTATCATCAGTGTAGATGAGGGAGATCCTGAAACAGTAGAACTTTCATTTACTCGTAAACAGGGGGAGTACATCAAAACATATCCATTGCACGAGTCTCAGCAAGTAGTTTTTGAAAACAATGAAGAGATAAGAGTGAAATTGCTTATTTATGTCACATACGATTTTATTATGGAATTACTCTCTTTCGGTTCCGAAATGAAAGTAATTAGCCCAGCTGACTTGCAAGAAGAAATACAAGAATCTTTAGAAGAGGCTTTGAAAAATTATACAGCATAAGCATTCATTATTGTATTTTCCAGGAATTGAGGTTCATGTGAGTGAAAAAATTTTGCAAATAAGCTTTCAGCAATTCCTGCATTTTTTCTTTTTCTTTTGGGTAAAGGTGGGAAATATCTTGATTAAGGGACTTGTCGTTTCGCAAGTCATACAAAGCATTTCCCATGTTAGGAGTCATAGCCACCACCAAATAGTTTTTTGCAAGCAGGTATGTGCCGCTTGAATAAAATACAGCAAATGACTTTTTATCTAAAGCTGAAGGGCTAAGGCTGAAGTATGGTTTTGAATAGCCTATATAATCTAAAATGGTAGGCATTATAAGCGATTGTTGCACCACATTGTTTCTTTTGCCTTTCAAAGTGGTGTCGGAAGGGGCAAACAAGATGAAAGGGATTTCAAAGCGCCCGAGAGTTGTTTGGTAAGCAGGATTTTCGCTGTCGGAAGTATGGTCGGCGGTGATGACAAATAGCGTGTTGGCATACCAAGTCTGTTTTTGAGCTTTTTGGAAGAAAAGACGCAAAGAATAGTCGGTGTAGGCAATGCTGTGGTGAATGGGCAAAGACCCATGAGGTAATGTGGAGTGATATTTTTCAGGCACAGTGTAGGGGTGATGTGATGAGAGCGTAAAGACAGTACTGATAAATGGAGTCTTTTTTTTACTCAGTTCATTGGCATAATACTGCAAATAAGGTTCATCGAAAATACCCCATTTGCCATCATAGTCATTTTTTTTGGGATATTCGTTTAGTCCATAATAACTGCCTGAGCCTGAAAGCGAAATGAAATTATCGAAACTCATCGTCCCATTTTTTCCGCCATGATAAAATGAGCTATTGTATCCTTCTTTTGAAAGTAGGCTCCCAATGCTTTGAGGACTATTGATGTTGAATTGCGATACCATGTAGCTGTCTTCCAATAGGCTAGGAATACCAGCCAGTATAGCCGGAGGGGCATCCATAGAAGTAGTGCCGTTGGCATATGAATTTTTGAATGTAAGCGAAACTTGACATAGCGAGTCCAAAAAAGGAGTAAATTTTTTTCCTGGATTATAAAATCCCATGTATTCTTTGCCCAAACTTTCTACAATAATGATGACGACATTTTTCTTTTGAAAGGTTTTAGGTGGAAGTATTTTGATGGGATTGAGTGTGTTTTGGGCGATTTTTATAGGCATGAAATCGGGGGAAGGTGCTGAATTGCCTTCTACGGTACAAATGAATTGAAAAGGGGTGTTGCTTGCCACAGCAACCAATTGCGTGTTGACAAATCGGCCTGCATCGAAGGTGCGAAGTGGTATGAGTCCAAATCCTCCTCTAAGCCCCAAAAGCGTTATTCCCATGCAAGATGCAATGTAAATAGACCAAATTGCGAGTAAATTCTCTTTTTTTTCAAGATTATTTCGCTTTGTAAATGGTGGCAACGCATAGCGGCGAATTAAAAAAAAACTCAGCGATAGCAGAGCTAAAAGAAAGAATGCGATGACCCAAAAATCTTTTAGGTAAGAATAAGATTGAGGCAGTGTCAGTTCTTTTGCCAATTGAAATATTTCTGCCCCTGTTCTTTTTTTGTGGAAAGGAAAATAACCCACATCAATCAAGTTTTGCAATAGTGCTACACCATTTGTAAACACAAAAATCCATACTACTACTTGCTTAAAGGTGCTGTTGAACCACCACCGATGTGGTAGCATGAGCAAAAATATAAATAACAGATTGTAGTAAAATACAGGAACAGTATCG
>DMUD01000067.1 GCA_003476475.1 Cytophagales bacterium
AAGACTCAAAGAAGGCGTAAGCGAGTAATTACCTGCCAATATCTCCCAAAGTCCATTTCAAGTCGGCTTCGGTTTTGTAAAACTTGCTTTGCAGTTCGTACAGTTTTACTTGCGACTCCAAAAAACGATTTTCGCGCGCGTTTACCAAGAAAAGCGAGCTTTCGCCATTTCGAAGGCGAGCCGTTTCGCCTTCGAAAAGCTGGGCAAAACCTTTAATATTTTTTTCATATAGCTTGGTTTGTGCCTGCAAGGTCATCATTTCGTTGTAATACGCCTTCAGCTTGTTTACCAATTCTAGTTTTTTGGTCTCGACGGCATATTGGGTATTTTTAATTTTCAACTTAGTGGTTTGCAAATCGCCACGCCCTTGCATGAAAAACAAAGGCATGGAAAAATTCAGTCCCAACTTATAGTTATTGTTCACCATGTAATTGAAATCGTTTCGTACTCGGTAGCTTTCGTTCAGCAAGTTGTAATTCAGGTTCAAGGTAGGCTTCATGCTTTCTATTTTCAGCCTTCTTTCAATGTCCAACTGGCGCAGCTTGAAATCGTAGTTGCGCAATATGGGGTGGGTTTGCAAAAGTTCTGCTGCCAGTTCTTCTAGTTTTTCATAACGTAGCTGCACTCTCAAAAAATCGGAATTGAGGGGGCTTGGCAACAACAAGCTATCTAGCGGTCTAGGGGTTTCGTTTTCCAACCACAAATAGGTATTCAAATCTAAGCCAGCCTTGATAAACTTTAGTCGGGCTTCGTTTAGTTGAAATTGCCTTCCTTGCAACTGGGTAAGGGCTTCAGTGGTATCGATGGCAGCGCGGTCGCCCAATTTTACCGATTCTACCATGGCATTGAAACGCACGACGTTGATGCGCGTGGCTTCTTCAAACACCTTCATTTCACTGTATGCATATGCCCAGTCGTAATAGCATTTCAGACCAGCTACCAACAAATCGTTGAGCATCATCAGGCGTTGCTGTTCGCTTGCCTCTCTAAAAAGTTGGGCTTGTCTAAGCATGGCACGCTGCTTATCTATTAGCAAGTTTTTCATTAATGGAAGGGAAATGCCCACAAAACCTTGGCCTACATCTGGAAGCATGCTCTCGCTATTCAAGTATTTACCTGTCGCAGTATTATAACCTGCTTTGGCTTCAATGCCATACCATATAGGAACCGAAATCTTGTTTTCGAAATAAGAGTAGTAATGCGTTCCCTCAAACATTTTTTCGTCATAGTCTGAGTATATTTTAGGATCCCAGCCGCCATAGGCCAAAAGCATTTCGGCTTTAGCTTGGTCTTTTAACAACTGGGCTTGTTTGGCCACAGGGTGGTATTGCCTTACTATTTGTACAAAATCTACGACAGAAAGAAAATAGCGTGTGGTGTCGTTGGCAAAAGCAGCCTTGCCCAGTAGCGTGCCAAGTAGTAAGAAATATGGGATGAAAACGGCGGTAGGTCTTCTCACTTTTTTTTCGATTTCTTGTCTTCGGGTTTCAGCATCGCTTTGTAAAAGTCGGGGGGGAAACCATTCATTCTTCTCCATATTTCGTAGATAACTGTAACATCTTTCAGCAAGGCCATCCCCTTGGCTCCTCCGCCAATTCGAAGTGCCCTAGGCCATGGTTGCTCTTCGGCATCTTCGGCCACCAAAATCCTGAACTTGCCATTGTCTGAAATGGCATTGTCGATAGCCACTACCTTGCCAGGGTAGGTACCGTAACTCACATTGGGCCATCCGCTGAATACAATAGCTGGCCAACCATCAAATTGAAAACGGACCTTTTGTCCTGTTGAAACGAGCGCAATATCCACAGGTTCTACATACATTTCAACGGCATATTTGAAGTTTTGGGGCACAATCTTCGCTATTTCAGCACCTTCCTTTACCACCTCGCCAATACCGGCCGAAATAGTTTTGGTGATTTGCCCATCTTGTGGTGCTAATACAAAATAAAAGCCATTTCGAATGTTATAGTTGGAAAACTGGTTTCTGAGCTTTGCTATTTCACCTTGTCCAGTGGTGGCATCGCTTAGTGTAGAAAAACGCTCTCCTTGGGCTTTAGCTATTTTTTCATTAAACTCTCTATCGGTCTGATTCAATTCTATTCGGGCATTTAACAAGTCATTTTTCGAATTTATGAATTTATTTTCTGATATTAAGGCTTTTGCAGTAGCGTTTTGGAGCTGTTGCTTGCGTTGTTCTAGTTCGGTGAGCGATTTCAATCCTTGTTTGAAAAGCTCTTCTTGGCGTTTATATTGGTCGGTTGCAATTTTAAGTTCGGTCCTTACAGCTTCCAATGCCATGCTATCGCTTTGCACGTACAGCACAGCCTGCTTTATTTTGTTGCGTAGCTGTTGCATTTTATACTGCCTTACCTGATTCAAGGCACTTAATTGGTTTTGGATAGCCTCAGACTTGCTTTGGTAATAATCGACCGTTTGTTCTTTCGCTTGTATCTGTTCTTTTGTTCTTTCGAGCAGTTGTGGGTCCAAATAGCTGTCTTTTACTTCTGTAATTTTCAATATGGTATCGCCCTTCTTTACCATATCCCCTTCTTTTACGTACCATTTTTCGATACGCCCGCCAATAATAGAATTGAGTTGTTGTGGGCGCTGTTCGGGCAGTCGGGTAGTAATCATACCAGGCGCTTGAATGTTTTGAGTCCAGGGAAAAAGCATGAACAAGAGTATAACACCCATGACACGCATCAGCCACTTCACAATTTTGGTCTCGCCACTATTCTGAAAAGCTTTCTTTAAGGATAAATAATCCTCCTTGTGCACTAGCAACTTATCATCTTCTGGATTGTACAACATACTGCGTTTGTTTGATAGTTGGTTAAACAACGTGCTTAAATATTTTTTCATATTCATTTGTCGCACTTACTGAAGCATAGTCGCCAAAGGCTACAATTTTGCCTTCGTCCAACAAAAGAATCTTGTCGCATCTTTTGGCAAAATTTTCGTCGTTCGAAACTGCTACCAAGGTATAACTGTTCTCTTTTGAAGTAAGATTGTTCACTAGAAATTCTTGTTCTACACGTTCAAGTCCACTCCAACAATCTTCCATGAGAAGAAGGCGCGGTTTTGTAAGAAGCGAACGAGTGAGCAAAATTTTATTAATAGTGTTATGTGTAAGTTTTTTTCCCTGAGAATTGATTTTAGTTTCCAAACCGTCGTGCAAAGACTGTATATAAGGCAGTAGGCCAGTTTTATTGGCTGTTTCAAGAATAAAGGGAATCGTGTGCGTATTGTCGCCAAGGGTAAGGTTGTCGTATAAAGTGCCCGAAAACAATTCTGTATTGCTCAGGTACACTCCTACTTCCAAACGTAATTTTTGTAGGTTGTAGTTGGCAAGCGGATAGCCGTTGAACAAAAGCTTACCGTCGTAGTTGAGGTAAGCACCCGTAAACAACTGCAACAAGGTAGTTTTGCCAGAACCTTGAGTCCCTGAAATACATACATTTTCGCCACCCTTAATTTCGAAACTAATGTTGGACAATACCGGATTGTTCGAATCTTTGTACTGATAGGATAAGTTTTCTAATTGTATTGTTATTCCCTTTGCTTTGCTTATTTCGAAAATATCCAACCCATGTTCTTGTTCTTGAGGATGGTCCAAAACTTTATGCACTTTTTCCAAGGAAGTGAGCATGTCGTACACCACGTCCAAACTTCCAATGATTTTCTCGGTTGAGTTTAAAAGCATGATAATCACGATTTCGCTGGCAATAAACTGGCCTATGTTGATGTCTTGGTCTATAACCAATATTGAACCTACAATCAATAATGAAGCGGTAATAATGACCTTGTACACAATAAAAGCCCAATATTGTCTTTGGATAAGTTCAAAATGAGCCTGACGGGCATCCAAATAATTACACACCAACTCGTCGGCTTTGCGCGCAGGAAACTCGTTCATTCCCATGAATTTGAGTGTTTGTACGGTACGAGCCACTTCTTCCAACCAACCGCCTACTTCGTATTTGCAATTGCTTTCCATCAAGGATGTGAGCATGCCCCTCACGTATGTGGATTTCAAAATAACAAACAACAAACCCATGAGGGTAATGCCAATGAGTATGAAAACGGGATGATAGAACGCAAGCAATATGGAACCAAACAGAATTTGGATAGATGCCGTTGGAAACTCCAACAACACCTTTCCAAGACCTTTCTGAAGAGATGAAGTATCGAAAAAGCGATTTACCAATTCGGGCAAATGATAGTCCTCCACACTCATCAAATCAAGACGAGGTATTTTTTGGGCAAACTGCAAGCTGAATCTTGTGAATATTTTTCGTTGTATCCTTTCTTTTACTCGCATTTGCAACATGGTGAGCCAACCGCTCAACACCACGCCCAAAACCACAATTAATACCAAAATAACCAATGAAGTACTGATGACTCCACCAAACAATTGGTTGATGATGGTTTGCACCCCCAAAGGAAGCGAGAGGTTGATGACACCACTCAAAACTGAAAAGAAATAAATACTTATCAATTCTTTTTTTTGCAAGGCAACAAGGCCCCAAAAACGTCGCAGTGGCCTACTGGTATTTACATTATCAAAATCATTCATTGGTGGCAAAGTTACACACTTTAAAAAAAAGAAAGTGTTGTTATCAAAACGAAAAGCAAAGAAATTAAAATTAGATTAAATATTGCTATCTCTTTTGGAAAGATATTAATATTGCGGAAAGATTTAACATGAAATTTCAGGTTAAGTTTTCGCTAAATGAGAAAATATTTCTGAAAAATCCTGAAAATAGCAACACAGGCCGAGAAATAGTAAAGAAAGGCATAGACCTCATTTACGAATTGGGTTTTGAAAATTTTACCTTCAAAAAACTGGCGCATACCATGAATACTTCCGAAGTCACCATTTATAGGTACTTCGAAAACAAGCACAGACTTCTTTTGTACATCATCAATTGGTATTGGTCTTTTTTGGAGTTTTTGGTTGAATACAAATTGCAAAATGTGTACGACCCAAAAGACCGGCTAAAAATCATCATCCAATTACTCACGCAAGATTTCCCCGAGACGCTAAGTCCTTTGGAATACAACAAGCAATATTTAAACAAAATCGTGATTGCCGAAAGCAAGGTGTATTTGGTAAAAGAAGTAAATGAAATAAACAAAAATCAAGTTTTTAAACCTTATAAAGATTTATGTGCAAGGTTGGCCAGCATTATTAATGCCTACAATCCCTCTTATGCTTACCCACATTCCTTGAACAGCACACTCATTGAAACATCGCACTAGCAGCAGTTTTTTTCCTTGTATTTGCCCAAGCTTGCCAACGTTACCCCCGAAAATAAGCCACATTACACAAGCCACTTTTTGGAAAACTTGCTGTTTGGCGTTCTGCCGAAAAAATAAATTTTTATTTGCCAGTAGTGCGAAATGGAATTTTTGAAACAAGAATTGCCTGTAGGATGTTACTTTTGCGAAGTATAGCCACTTTTTATTGAAAACCGCCGACTTTCTTTCTCTATATACCCACGATTCGCTTCTAAAAACAGTGTCGGAAAGATTAAAAGATGCCTCGGCTTCTTTGTTTCTGAAAGGTTTTCGCGGAAGTTTGGACGCGGTGTACGCGGCAGCATTGTGCGAACTTACAGAATGCTCCCAGCTATTTATCATGCACGACCGCGAGGATGCCAGCTTTTTTCAGTCCGATTTGGCAAACTTGCTGCATACCGAAGTGCTGTCCTTTCCTATGTCTTACAAAAAGCCTTATGAGGTAGAAGAGGTAGAAAATGCCAATGTTTTGCTAAGGGCAGAAGTATTGAACAAACTAAACTCGGACGAGTCCAAAAAATATATCATTGTTACCTATCCCGAGGCACTTCCTGAAAAGGTGGTGGACAAAAAAACCTTGGTGGCCAATACTTTTTTGGCCAAAGTGGGTGAAAAAATCGATGTGGAATTTCTTGCCGAGTTTTTGTCTTCGTACGATTTCGAACGTACCGATTTTGTGTATGAAGCTGGCCAATATTCTGTGCGTGGTGGCATCGTCGATGTGTTTTCCTATTCCAACGAGCTGCCCTACCGTATCGAACTTTTTGGGGACGAAATAGAAACCATTCGCACTTTTGACCCCAATACCCAACTATCGGTCGAATTTCGAAAACAAGTTTCCATTATCCCCGATATGCAAGCAAGCAAACTGGCTATCGAAACACGTGAAAATATATTTAAATATCTGAAGCCCGACTCCATTGTGTGGATGCGCGATTTTCAAAAAGTGGGCGATTCGGCCAATCGATATTTGCAAAAAGCCGAGGAGGCATATCAAAAAAGAGCCGAATCGGGTTCGAACTTAAAACCTAGCGAACTTTTTGAATCGAAGGATAACTTATCCAAATCCATTCATTCTTTTAGAAAAATAGAATTTGGAAGCCATTCCTTCTTGTCCGATTCGGAAACTTTTGAACTAAAGTGCCGCACACAACCCTCTTTCAACAAAGATTTCAAGTTGATAGCCGATGATTTGGAAGCATGGCAAAGCAAAAATTTCACCTTGCTTGTTTCGGCCGAACAGTTTACCCAATACGAAAAACTTGAGTCGATTTTTGACGAAATTTTGCCCCATCTGAAACTGCAACACCTGCACATTTCGCTTAGGGCGGGTTTTATCGATGAAAACCTGAAATTGCTTTGCTACACCGACCACGAACTATTTGACCGTTTTTACAGATACAAAGGCAAAGAACGCTATTCGAAAACGAAAGCCATTACGCTGAAAGAGTTGCGCATGTTGCAACCCGGCGACTATGTGGTGCATCAGGATTATGGCATAGGGCGTTTTGCCGGTATGGAAACCAAGGAAATGAACGGGCATCCACAAGAAGCTATCCGCCTTTTGTACCGAGACAACGACCTGCTTTATATTTCGGTACACGCCTTGCACAAAATTTCCAAGTACAGTGGCAAAGATGGTACAGCTGTAACCATGAGCAAACTTGGTTCGCCCGAATGGGAAGAAAAAAAGAAAAAAGTAAGTCGAAAGGTAAAAGACATTGCCAAAGAACTCATTTCTCTTTATGCCAAACGAAGAGCCGCCCCAGGATTTGCTTTTAGCCCCGACACCTATTTGCAACGCGAACTGGAAACGTCTTTTCTATACGAAGACACCCCCGACCAAGCCAAAGCCACTTCCGATGTGAAAGCCGATATGGAAAAACCCCACCCCATGGACAGGCTGGTGTGCGGCGATGTGGGTTTTGGCAAAACAGAGGTGGCCATTCGCGCGGCCTTCAAAGCCGTAAGCGACAGCAAACAAGTGGCAGTGCTTGTGCCTACCACTATCTTGGCACTTCAGCATTACAAAACCTTCAAAGAAAGGCTGAAAGCATTGCCCTGCAAAGTCGATTATTTGAACCGTTTCAAGTCGGCGGCACAAGTAAAGAAAACGTTGGAAGAAGTGGCTGCAGGCAAAATAGACATCTTGATAGGCACTCACAAACTTATAAGCAAGGAATTGAAATTTAAAGATTTGGGCTTGCTTATTGTGGACGAGGAACAAAAATTTGGTGTGGCTGTAAAAGATAAACTGAAAGAAATGAAGCTGAACGTGGATACGCTCACGCTTACTGCCACACCCATTCCACGCACCTTGCATTTCTCGATGATGGGCGCGCGCGACCTCTCCATTATTTCCACTCCACCACCCAACCGCCAGCCCGTAACCACCGAAGTACATGCTTTTTCCGACGTGATTATCCGCAACGCCGTTGCCGAAGAGTTGAAAAGAAACGGCCAAGTATTTTTCGTACACAACCGCATCAACGACTTAGATTCGATAGCCGACAAGATAAAACGCCTTGTGCCCGATGCGAAAGTAGCGGTGGCACACGGGCAGATGGATGGAAATAAACTCGAGGAAGTAATGATGGGCTTCATCGAAGGCGAATATGACGTGTTGGTTTCGACCAATATCGTGGAATCGGGTTTGGACATACCCAATGCCAATACCATCATCATCAACCAAGCCCACATGTTTGGCCTTTCGGACTTGCACCAAATGCGCGGAAGAGTAGGCCGTTCAAACAAAAAAGCATTTTGTTACCTGTTGACCGTTGCCCCTACCTTGCTAACTCCAGAAGGACGAAAACGCTTGGCTACTTTGGAAGAATTTTCAGAATTGGGCGACGGTTTCAAAGTGGCCATGCGCGACTTGGATATTCGGGGGGCTGGCGACCTGCTTGGTGGCGAACAAAGTGGCTTCATCAACGACATTGGCTTTGAAACTTACCATAAGATTTTGGACGAAACCATTGCCGAACTAAAAGAAACTGAGTTCAAAGACTTGTTCAAAGACGACCTGAGCCTGCTGAAACCGCTTGTGCAAGACTGCATTATCGAAACCGACCTCTCTATTCTAATACCTGAAAAATACGTCACCAATATTTCGGAAAGACTTGGGCTGTACACCGAGCTGGACAATATTGAAGACGAAGAAACCTTAGGCAAGTTTGTAGAAAAAGTCAAAGATCGCTTCGGCCCCTTGCCAGACCAATTTTGGGGATTGATAGAAACGGTGCGCATGCGCTGGCTAGCCGAAAAACTTGGTTTCGACAAACTGATGTTGAAAGCCAAAGCTATGAAAGCACAATTTGTGCCGGGCGACAAGGAAACATATTACCAGTCCGATGTTTTTGGAAAAATATTGGCTTATGTAAAAGAGAATGGACAAACCAACAAACTAGCCGAAACCAAAGGTCGACTGGTTTTCACGGCATTTCAAATAGAAACGGCAAAGGAAGGATTGGATTTGCTAAAAAAACTTCATAGCTATGTGTTTGCTAAAGAAGAAGAAAAATTGATGCAGAACTAAGCATCGTATTTTTTGGGGGCATACAAAAAACCAAAGGCTTCGCACTCTTCCTTGGTCATTTTTTTGTGATGTATCTTGTGTGCCCTTATAATTCTTTTCATGTACTTGCTTTTGGCTACGTATTTTATGTGAATACGGCGATGCACAATGACGTCGTGAAAAATGAAATAAAACACACCATAGGCCGTAATGCCAATTCCGACCCAAACCAAAAAACCGATGGCGGGGTACGCTCTGCCAATTAAAATGGAAATAATGGCCGGAATTGAAAAAACAAGGCTGAACAAATCGTTTTTCTCGAAAAAACCTAATCGTGGGCGATGGTGAGACTCGTGCCAGTTCCACATAAAACCATGCATGATGTATTTGTGCGAAAACCACGCAATAAATTCCATGGATAAGAAACTGGCAAGTACTATACTAAAGGGGACCATTGGGTAAATTATAATTTAAGCAATTCATCTTTTACTTGCTCCATCAGCCACATGGGAGTGGAAGTGGCGCCACAAATGCCAACATTTTCGCCTGTAGAGAAGCTTGCGGAGTAAAGCTCGTTTACTTCCGAAATAAAAATAGTGTTGGGGTTAGTTTCTTTGCACACATTGTACAACACCTTCCCATTAGAAGATTTTTTGCCCGACACAAACACTACTTTATCATATTTCGAGGCAAAGGTACGCAAGTCTTTATCTCGATTGGAAACTTGCCTGCAAATGGTATCGTTCACTTCTACTTCAATTCCAGAGGCTTGCAAACGGTTTGAAATAGTGTAGAAACTGTCGGTGCTTTTAGTTGTTTGGCTGAAAAGAGAAATTTTTTTGGGCATGGTGGCCACATCCAATTCCTCCCAACTTTCAAAAACCACCGCCTCGTCGTTGGCTTGCGCCGAAAGACCAATGACTTCGGCATGCCCCCTTTTGCCGTAAATGTACAATGGTTCTTTCTTATCGTATGAGTTTTTTATCCTGTTTTGAAGCTTTAGCACCACAGGACAAGAAGCGTCTATCAATTCTATGTTTTTTTCCAAAGCTGTTTTGTAGGTGGAGGCCGGTTCGCCATGCGCTCTTATCAAAACCTTGCAATTGGACAGCTGCGAAAAACGGTGGAGGTCGATAATCTCAAGACCTTTGGCTTGCAGCCTTTTCACCTCTTCGTCGTTGTGCACAATGTCGCCTAAACAATAAAGTTGGCCTTCCTCGTCCAATATCTCTTCGGCCATTTCAATGGCATACACTACTCCAAAACAAAAACCCGAGTTGGGATCAATGGTGATGTGTAGGTTTAGCGACATAATTGTTTGGTTTATTCTTTTTTAACCACAAAAAAGACCAAAGGTTTGGCAAAAACAGCAAGAACGAATATGCAAAGTCCTCTATCGGAATGGTACCCACCCTCATGCCCAGATTTTCGGCATTGTTGTAAATGACCACTGGCCAAGATGTCAATACCCCATTCACAATGAAGAATGGGATTAAATGTAATAAAAAAGCCAACCAAAATTGCCCCAATATTTGATTATTTAGACGCAAGACTGCTACAAGCATCAACAGGGCTCCCAATCCGAAATTGACAGAAGTGTATAATCTGTCAAAAAAAGAGACCGCCAAACCCCCCAACACAATCGCAAAAAACAAAGCGATTGGTTTGGCCAAACGATAAAACCAATTGGGCTGCCCAAAAACCCCCACACATTCGTAAATGAAAATGCAGGCAAAAGGAGTAACAAGAAAAAACAAATATTCTTCAATAGGAAGGCCCCAAAAGCGAAATGGCATCACATACAAGGGATTGAACTGCCAAACACCCCAACGTGTGAAAAAAATATCCCATATTACAAAAAAAGTGCCTACTACAAACAATCCTGGTATGGTATGTTTCCAATATTGGCTGTATGAATACCTTTTGTTGAAAGAAAGGGCAATGATGGGAACAATAGTAAACAAATTGAGAATGAGGTATGTAAACTGCATAAACAGAAAACTATCAAAATAGCGAATTGTTATTTTTTCATTAATCCGTTCAAGGTATCGTCTATGTATTTGGGGTCGTAATAGCCAATCATACGCAAGGCTTGCGTACCATTTTTGTACCAAATCAAAGTAGGCACTTCGTCTATTTTATATTGCTGTGCAATAATGGGGTTCTCGTCCACGTCTATCATGACCACCTTCACCTCTTGGCTTCTTTTTTTGCCAAAACTTTCTAGTTCGGGCGAAAGTTTGCGACAAGGGCCGCACCATTTGGCCGAAAAATCGACCAAAACAATGGTTTGGGAGCGAATTAGTTCCTCATATTTTTCTAGAGACATCCCCTTGGTTGCCACTGTCTTCACTTTTTCAACTGCTTTGCCTTCCTTTTCCCAGTTCAGCATGCCACCGTCTAGCGAATACACATTTTTGAACCCATTTTTTTTGAAAAGAGCCAGGGCGTCGCTACTTCTTTTGCCTCGCTGACAATACAAAAAGTATGTTTTCGATTTGTCCAGTTTTTGTATTTCGGCTTCAAATTGTGGGGAATAAAAATCCATATTGCTTGCCGAAGGAAGATGCGCCGCCGAAAACTCCTCGCCTGTGCGCACATCGAGCAAAACCCCATTTTCAGTCTGCATTTTCTTTTCAAATTCACTAGGCGGAAGAAGTCCTTGACCTTCGCCATGAGTGCATGCAAACAATAGAAAATAATGAAACAAAATGAATAGGTAGCGCATAGTGTGGTATTATTTTTCTGACAAAAATGCACTTAAATTGTTGATGATGAAAGCACAGCAATACAATTTGAATGGAATTATGAAAATGTGGCCATTACGCATAATTATTGGAACCTAATGAGCAAAAACGGAATGCTGAAGTAATTGCCCACGGCTTGTTTTTCCTATTTCTGAGCAAGCTTCGGGAAAATGGCATTATTCCTCGTAAGTTTGAGTTTATTTTTGCAGGATGAATGCAACCCTATCAGTTGAAGAAATAGTAAAGGCAAGTGCTCGCTTGCACGGGGCTATTTTTCATACACCCATACAACTAAACCTAAACCTATCGGAAAGGTATGGTTGCAATGTGTACCTAAAACGCGAGGATTTACAAAATGTGCGTTCATACAAAATTCGTGGTGCCTACAATTTTATTAGCAGCCAAACACCCGAAGCTCTTTCTAAAGGAGTAGTGTGCGCCAGTGCTGGCAACCACGCACAAGGGGTGGCCCTTTCTTGCCAAAAGCTGAAAATAGTGGGCAAAATATTCATGCCCAACACCACCCCCAAACAGAAAGTGAAACAAGTGCGCATGTTTGGGAAAGAATGGATAGAAGTCATTTTGATTGGCGACACTTTCGATGATTCCTACAACGAGGCCTTGCAGTATTGCCAAAAACAAGGCATGTTGTTCATTCATCCCTTCAACGACTACAAAGTGATGGCGGGGCAAGGCACCGTAGGTTTGGAAATTCTGAATGACATGGACGTGCCCATCGACTATTTGTTTTTGCCTGTGGGTGGCGGGGGTCTAGCAGCCGGCGTAAGCACCTATTTTCATGAAAAAAGTCCCAGCACCAAACTGATAGGCGTAGAACCCGCCGGAGCACCCAGTATGGAAAAGTCTATCAAGGCGGGAAGATTGGTCATGCTAGACAAAATAGACAAGTTTGTGGATGGTGCGGCCGTAAAAAGTGTAGGCGAAAAGACTTTTGCCATTTGCAAAGAATTGCTTGAAGACATAGTCTTGGTGCCCGAAGGAAAGGTTTGTAGCACTATTTTAAAACTGTATAACGAAGAAGCCATCGTGGTGGAACCGGCTGGCTCCTTGGCTATTGCGGCTTTAGATTTTTACGAAGACGAAATAAAAGGCAAAAACGTAGTGTGTGTGGTAAGCGGTAGCAACAACGATATAGCACGCACACAAGAAATAATAGAAAGGTCGCTTATATACGAGGGGCTAAAGCATTACTTTATCGTCGATTTTCCGCAGCGGGCTGGCGCTTTGAAAGAGTTTGTAAACGAAGTATTGGGCCCCAACGACGATATTACGCGTTTTGAATACGTGAAAAAAACTAATCGTGAGGAAGGGCCAGCCATAGTGGGTATCGAGCTCAAAGACCAAAACGACTACGAACTCTTGGTAGACCGTATGAACAATAAAGGCTTTCGTAATATACACATCAACGAAGACCCCACGCTTTTCAACTACATTATCTAAAACCGTTAAGCTGCCCAAAAATGTGGCTCAAAAATTTCATTAAATCAAATCTTTTCTTTTTCCTTCCTTTTTTTGCACTTGTGGCAACAGGAGGCATATTGCTGAATGAGTACAGTAAAGAAGTATTGCTTTTGTCCGTAAACTCGCGTTTTTCGGCATTCGGCGATGTTTTCTTTCGCTACTATACACACATGGGCGATGGAGTTACCTACCTTATTTTTGGCGTTTTGATATTTGTTTTCGTTTCGAAATACAAAGGAATGCTGATGATTGCTTGTTACGCGTCTACCTCTATTCCTGTACAAATCATCAAACGGTTTGCTTTTGAAGAAAACCATAGACCAAGAGCCCATTTTTGGTTCGACTCGCATAGGTTGCATTTCCCCGAAGGAGTCGAAGTACTGGTTTCGCATAGTTTTCCCAGCGGACACTCTGCTACTGCGTTTTCTATGTTCTTGTTATTTTCTTACTTCAAAAAAGACAAAACATTGTCGCTTTTGTGTTTTATAATGGCCGTATTGGTGGCTTATTCGCGCATGTACTTGGCAGCCCATTTTTTTGCCGATGTGTATGGTGGGGCACTGATTTCGGTTTGCATTACCTTAGTAGTTGTGTACTTTTTTGAAAAAAAATTCAAATTTTCTGAAAAAGAGCAGCTTGAAAAAGGGTTACTCAACATCAGATAAAAACCTCGCGTTTTCCATCTTCTAAAGCGCCTATTTCGTACAATTACACATGTTTACCATAGGCATACTACGAGAAACCCGCATACCCGCCGACAGCCGAGTAGCCATTACGCCCATGCTATGCCTGGAGCTTTCAAGAACCTACCACATCAGATTTTTGGTTCAACCCTCGCCTTTTAGAATTTTCAAAGACGAAGAATACCGCAGTTTGGGAATAGAAATATGCGAAGACTTGAGCAGCTGTGATGTGCTTTTCGGGGTAAAAGAAGTGAACCCCGAAACCCTCATCGCCCACAAAAAGTATTTTTTCTTTTCACATACTGCCAAAAAACAACCTCACAATCGCAAGCTACTTCAAACCATCATTGAAAAGAAAATCACGCTTATAGATTACGAAGAAATAAGAGACATATACCAAAAAAGATTGGTCGCATTCGGTCATTTTGCCGGTTTGGTAGGCGCCTACAATGCCCTTTTGCACTACGGGAAAAAACAAGAACTATATGCTTTGAAACCAGCACACCAGTGCTATGATTTGAAAGAAATGGTAAAGGAGTTGCAAAAATTGAAATTGCCTCCAATCAAAATAGTGCTTACTGGCAGTGGCAGAGTAGGAAGCAGTGCCCGCGAAATACTACAACATGCCGAAATAGAAGAAGTGAATACTACCGATTTTATCTCAAAAAAATTTGACAAGCCCGTTTTCTGTCAACTAAAATCAAAAGATTTTATGCGAAGAAAAGATGGTGCGCCGTGGAATTCTGCCCACTTTCACCAGTTTCCAGAGCAGTATGAGTCTTTTTTCCTGTCTTATGCCAAAGTAGCCGACCTGCTTGTTGCGGGTGCCTTCTGGAACCCGGCCGCTCCTGCTCTTTTTTCGAAAAAAGACATGCTTTCTTCCGATTTCAACATTCGGATGGTGGCCGACATCACTTGCGACATCCACGGCTCCATCCCGTGCACTGTCAAAACCTCCAGTATTCCCGACCCTGTGTACGACTACAATCCGCAAACCGATGAAGTTGAACCACCTTATTCCAAATCGGGAAATATTACAGTAATGGCGGTCGATAACTTGCCATGCGAACTGCCCCGCGATGCTTCCGAGTCTTTCGCACGCCAACTTAGCCAACACGTTTTTTATAATCTGATTGTAGAAGACAAAGACTTTATTCTGAATCAAGCCACGATTGTGAAGGAAGGCAAACTGACCATCAAATACGCTTATTTGTCAGATTACGTATTGGGTACCTAATCCGATTCGCTCAACTCCAACCAACGTAGCGTTTTTGCGTCTATTTCAATCCCTAATCGTTCTATTTCGGCTGCCCAATCGTTCAGGTCTTGGTGGGAACCGCCACTGCTTAATAACTCGGTCAACTTTGCCTTGCGCGCTTCCAACATGGGCAGCTCCTTTTCAATGTTTTCAAACTCCTGTTTTTCTTTGAAAGTGCGTTTCTTTTGCGAAGTCGTACTTTGTGCGTTTTGGGTGGTAGGTGGTTTTTTGGGGCCAGCTTCCAGCTTTTCCACGTTTTTACCCGACAACTGAGTATTGTTCGCTGCTAACTGTTCCCTGTATTCGGTATAGTTGCCCGGAAAATCTTTGATTTTGCCTTCTCCCTCAAAAACAAAAATATGTTCTACCAACCTGTCCATAAAATAGCGGTCGTGCGAAACTAGCAACAGACAACCATTGAATTGCATCAGGAATTCTTCCAATATGTTCAACGATTCAATGTCAAAATCGTTTGTGGGCTCATCGAGGACCAAAAAATTGGGGTTTCGAATTAGCACTTTTAGCAATTGTAGCCTTCGTTTTTCGCCACCACTAAGTTTGCTCACGAAGTTGTACTGCATGGCAGGGCTGAACAAAAAATGTTCCAGCAATTTGGAAGCCGAAATCGTTTCTCCGCTACTGGTCACAATATGTTCGGCTATTTCTCTTACCACTTCTATTACGCGTTTGTCTTCGGCAAGCGGTGCTTCTTCTTGTGAATAGTGTCCAAAAATGGTGGTTTGTCCGGGTTGCACATGTCCCGAATCGGGCTTTGTTTTTCCAAGCAATAGCTGAAGAAAAGTTGTTTTACCTATTCCATTTTTACCTACAATTCCAATACGATCGCCCTTACGAAAAACATATTCAAAATTGTCGATGATTTTTTGGCCTTGATAGCTTTTGCTTATGTGGTGTACTTCCAACACCTTGCCACCTTGGCGCGAGGTACCCAAATTCAAATCAAGCTTATCGATATTGCGTTTCTGGCTGGCTTTTTCTTGTATTTCATAAAAGGCATCGACACGGTATTTGGCCTTGGTGCCGCGTGCTTTGGGTTGTCGGCGCATCCACTCCAACTCCTTTCGCATCAAATTTCTTGCCTTCTCCACTTCCATATCTTTGACATACTCGCGTTCGGCTTTTTTCTCTAAAAAGTAGGCATAATTTCCTTTGTATCGATACAGCTGCCCGTTGTCCAATTCCACCACTTCGTTGGCTACGTTGTCTAGAAAATATCGGTCGTGGGTCACGATGAGTACGGTTTGAAAGCGCTCGTGGATGATATTTTCCAACCATTCGATAGTTTCCAAGTCCAAGTGGTTGGTAGGCTCGTCCAAAATGAGGAGGTCTGGTTCGGCAATGAGCACCCGCGCCATGGCTACGCGCTTGCGCTGTCCGCCCGAAAGTTGGCTCATCAATCGGTTTTGCATGGGACCTATGCCCAACTTGCCAATAATCTGTTTTATTTTGACTTCATAATCCCATGCTTTTAGGTCTTCCATCTTTTGCATGAGGCCTTGAAGGCGTTCGTGGTAAGCATCATTGTCTTCAGGATGCTCCAAACATTTTTCATATTCTTTGACCGTGGCCAACAAAGGGTTGTCTACCGAAAAAATATTGTCGTACACGTTTTTATCTTCCTCAAAAACAGGATTTTGTCCTAGAAAACCCACCCTTATACCCTTATTTACACTTACCGAACCACCGTCGGGGGAAACCAAACCTGAAAGAATGCCCATGAGGGTTGTTTTACCACAACCGTTTTTACCTACCAATGCGACTCTTTCTCCTTCGCCAATGCCAAAAGACAAATTGCGAAAGAGCCACTTTTCGTCGTAGCTTTTAGAAATGTTTTCGGCCGATAGGTAGTTCATGAACACAAAACGTTAAAAGAATAAAAATATATGATTAAATTTTCTAGAAAAGCACTCCAAACATGGTAGAACAGATGGGATAAGAAAACTCAGTCTTCTTTGTACAATAACTTGTATCCCACACTTAATACTATTTGCTGAATCGTTTCATTGGGGCTCGAAGTGGTTTTTCTTTTCACGCTATTCATGCCCATTTTGTATCGCAAATCAACCGAAATGCGTTTGAAATCGACACCCGTTCCAAGTACAAATGATCCTGTTCCCGACCGAATAGATGAACTATTGCGCGGATTGAAGAGATCTTCGCCGTCGTTTTTGAAACTGTTGAAAAAAATTAGTTCGGGGCCCACAAACAAACGAACAGATCCATTTTTACTTTTAAACACATAACCACCCAACAAAACAGGAACATCAAAGGAAGTAAAAGACACCTTGTTTTTGTCGGTATCTTTTTGGTATGTGGTTTGATTGGCGTATTTGAATTCGGGTTGAAAATAAAGCCTGCCTGTTTTCAAACGGGCAAAGAATCCAAATCCGTTTCCAAATCCCATGCTGTATGACCTTTTGGCCACATCGGTTTGCATAGTAGTCAAAATCGCTTCTCCTTTTAAACCAAGCGCATAGCCAATTTTAACTTGGGCTTTGGCCGCAAAAGCCGTTACGAAAAATGATAATAAATAAATTTTTTTCATGTTTTTTGTGTCTATTAATCCCCATCAAACAAATTACCTATTCCTCCCAACAAACTTCCTTCTTCTCGACGCGAACCAATGCCATACTGCAACATTCGTCCTGCCAAGCGACTTATTGGCAAAGATTGTACCCATACTTTTCCAGGCCCTTGAAGCAAGGCAAAAAACACGCCTTCGCCTCCGAATAGGGTATTTTTTATTCCTCCTACAAACTGCACGTCGTAATGTACATGCTGGGTAAATGCCACAATACAGCCTGTATCTATCTTTAGCACCTCGCCCGCCTGCAACTCCTTTTCTACCACCATTCCTCCGGCGTGTACAAAGGCAAGTCCGTCGCCCTCCAGTTTTTCCATAATGAACCCTTCGCCACCAAAAAGCCCCGTGGTCAATTTCTTCTGAAACTCGATGCCTATGCTGACGCCTTTGGCAGCACAAAGAAATGCATCTTTCTGGCAAATGAGTTTTCCACCCAGTTGCAACAAATCCATTGGAATGATACGGCCTGGATAGGGTGCGGCAAACGTCACTTTTTTCTTACCATGCCCGGCATTGGTGAATCCAGTCATGAATAGATTTTCACCCGTAAGCAACCGTTTGCCTGCCGAAAACAACTTACCCAATAAACCACTTTGCTGCGTGCTACCGTCGCCAAAAATGGTTTGCATTTGGATGTCTTGTTCCATCATCATAAAACTACCCGGTTCGGCCATGACAGTCTCTTGCGGATCTAGCTCTATTTCGACGCATTGCATTTCGTGGCCGTAAATGCAATAATCGATTTCGTGGTTTTGTCTCATGTCTTTTGGTTATTAGATTTTCAAAATTACAAAGGGTGGTGGTTATTCCGCGTTCAGGGCTTGCCAAATCATGTCTTTCAGATGTTCGATACCCTGGTTGGCAACAGCCGAAATGAACACATAGGGAATGTCTTTCGGTATTTTTTTCTCAAGTTTCTTCAAAGCCGAAGCATCAACTATATCTGTTTTAGAAATGGCGAGCAATCGTTTTTTATGCAACAATTCGGGATTGTATTGCTGCAATTCGCCTAGTAAGATTTTATATTCTTTTTGGATGTTTTCGCTGCTTGCGGGTATTAAAAACAACAAAATCGAGTTTCGTTCTATATGGCGCAAAAAACGGATGCCAAGCCCTTTACCTTCGGCGGCGCCTTCTATAATACCGGGTATGTCGGCCATCACAAAAGACTTGTAGCCTTTGTAGGAAACCACGCCCAGGTTGGGCACCAGTGTGGTAAAAGGGTAATCGGCTATTTCGGGCTTGGCCGCCGACACTACCGAAAGCAAGGTAGATTTGCCTGCATTGGGAAAGCCCACCAAGCCCACATCGGCCAAAAGTTTCAGTTCCAAAACCAACCATTCTTCCACACCGGGCTCGCCAGGCTGGGCATAGTGGGGTGCTTGTTGTATCGAATTTTTAAAATGGTTGTTGCCCAAGCCACCTCGTCCCCCTTTGGCGGCTATTACTTCCTGACCGTGTTCGGTAATTTCTGCTCTTATTTCGCCCGTTTCGGGGTCTCGCAATACGGTGCCCAATGGCACTTCCAAAATCTCGTCTTTTCCTTGGCGACCCGTCTGGTTGTTTTCGCCTCCTTTTTTGCCTGGTTCGGCAATCACATGCTTGCGATATTTAAGGTGCAGCAGTGTCCATAGTTGTGAGTTGCCCCGCAAAATGATGTGGCCTCCACGACCCCCATCGCCACCGTCGGGCCCACCGTTGGGAAAACCTTTGGCACGAAAAAAATGAAGGCTACCCGCCCCCCCTGCTCCCGAACGGAAACATATTTTAACAAAATCGATGAAATTGGAATTGGCCATTTTGAAAGTTAAAGTATCGACAATCGCTTGGCATACAAACGATTGCGGACATGTGAGTGGGTTAATATTCCCAAGAACCCAATTTGGTTTTTATTGTCAATTTTTTCTTGTCGGAAGGTTCGACATTGCCAATAATTTGAGCCTCAATCCCAAATTTTTCGGAAATCTTAATCATTTCTTGAGCAGAATCGCCGTCGGTGTATATTTCCAGGCGGTGTCCCATGTTGAAAACCCGATACATTTCTTTCCAATCGGTGCCGCTTTCTTTTTGAATGAGTTCAAAAAGAGGGGGTGTGTCGAAAAGATTGTCTTTGACCACGTGCACATTGTCTGCAAAATGCAACACTTTGGTTTGGCCGCCACCGCTGCAATGCACCATGCCCCCTATTTTGGCTCTAAAATTTTCAAGTATTTCTTTTGCCAAAGGGGCATAAGTACGGGTAGGCGATAGAACGAGTTTGCCAGCATTGGTCGACAGTTGACGATTGACAGCTGACGGTGTAGGAATTTTGTCGGTCAAAAGTTTGGAGCCTGAATACACCAACTCTTTGGGAACACTTGGGTCAAAACTTTCGGGGTATTTTTCGGCCAATATTTTGGAAAAAACATCGTGCCTTGCCGAAGTAAGGCCGTTGCTGCCCATGCCACCATTGTACTCTTTTTCATATATTGATTGTCCAAAAGAGGCAAAACCCACTATGACGTTGCCTGCTTTTATCCCCTCATTTTTAATGATGTCGCTTCTGCGCATACGTGCCGTGACCGTGCTATCTACAATAATGGTTCGCACCAAATCGCCCACATCGGCGGTTTCGCCACCCGTGCTGTAAATGCCTATGCCATGGCTTCTTAGCATCTCCAACACTTCTTCGGTACCTTCAATAATGGCTTTGATAACCTCGGCCGGTATTAGGTTTTTGTTGCGGCCAATGGTGGATGAAAGCAAGATATTGTCGGTAACTCCTACACATAGCAAGTCGTCGGTATTCATCACAATGGCGTCTTGGGCAATTCCTTTCCACACCGAAAGGTCGCCTGTTTCGCGCCAGTACAAATAAGCCAAAGAAGACTTGGTGCCTGCCCCGTCGGCATGCATAATGTTGCACCAGGCGGCATCCCCGCCCAAAATATCGGGGATTACCTTGCAAAATGCCTTTGGAAAAAGGCCTTTGTCCACTTGGGCAATGGCCTTGTGTACATCTTCTTTTTGGGAGGAAACTCCTCTTAGGGCGTAACGGTCTATCATTTGGTTTGCATTGTGAGTTGTACGTTTCGGGGATATTCATCGCCCACAACGCACAACCCGTCACTTATAAAATATATCTGCTCAAATCTTTGTCTTTTACCAGTCCGCCAAGGCGTTCTTGCACCATTGTTTTGGTTACTGTTATTTTGTCGCCCTCAGGTCGGTTTTCAGGTATTTGGTATAAAAACTCGTTTAGCAACTGGCTTACCACTGTTTGCAACCTACGGGCTCCTATGTTTTCAATTTCGGCATTTACATTAAAAGCAATTTCAGCCATTTCGTGCAATGCCTCGTCTTCAAATTCCAATTTCACTCCCTCTGTCTCAAAAAGGGACTCATATTGTTTGGTAAGTGAGTTTTTGGGTGTTTTTAGGATTTGGTAAAAATTCTCTTTCGTCAGTTTTTCCAATTCTACGCGTATAGGAAAACGACCTTGAAGTTCGGGAATAAGGTCGGAAGGCTTGGAGAAATGGAAAGCACCTGCTGCAATGAACAAAATATGGTCGGTATTCACCACGCCGTATTTTGTGTTCACCGATGAACCTTCTACGATGGGCAACAAATCGCGCTGTACCCCTTCGCGGCTTACATCGGCACCACCGCCAGCCTTGTTCGAACGGGCAATTTTGTCTATTTCGTCTATGAAAATGATGCCCAAGTTTTCGGTTTTCCACACGGCTTCTTCCTTTACCTCGTCCATGTCGATGAGCTTGGTGCTTTCTTCTTCCAACAAAATTTTGCGCGCTTCTTCAATGGTTACCTTGCGTTTGCGCTTGTTTTGGGGCAGCATGCCCGAAATCATTTCCTGAATGTTCATCATGGAGCTTTCGTCCATGGGGCTTGGGCCTATCACGCCCACATTGGCAGAGGGGCTTTGGGGTACATTGATTTCTATTTTTCTTTGTTCAAGCTCTCCATTGCGCAACTTTTCCCTGAAGCGTTCACGGGTTTTGTTGTTCAATTCTACATCTTCCTCGTTCTGTTCGTTCGACATGCCAAAGGTGATGGCCGATTGCTTGGCAGGCTGCTTGATGGGTGGAATGAGCGATTCGAGGATAATGTCTTCGATAATGAGCAATGCCTTTTCTTTCACTTCTTCCTTTTTCTTTTTCTTCACCATGTTCACGGCCTGCATGGTCAAGTCGCGCACCATACTTTCCACATCGCGGCCCACATAGCCCACTTCCGTAAATTTAGAGGCTTCCACTTTGGTAAAAGGCGCATCGGCTAGTTTCGCCAGTCGGCGGGCAATTTCTGTCTTTCCCACTCCCGTAGCCCCTATCATCAAAATATTGTTGGGTACAATTTCCTTGCGCATGTCTTCGGCAGCGTTCATTCGGCGCCAGCGGTTGCGCAGGGCTATGGCCACGTTTTTTTTTGCCTCATGCTGACCGATGATGTATTTGTCCAATTCAGCAACAATTTCTTGGGGTGTAAGGTGTTGGGCAATCTTTTCTACCATTATTTTTGTTGTTTTTCGCTTTTGAATCCTGTTCCCATGTCCACATTTAGTGTAAAAACATTCATGCCACCAGCCCTGTGCACAATGGTGTGGGCATAACTAGCCTGAAAACGGTCCCAGCGCACTGTACCACCCAAGCTAAGGCCTGCCGAACTGATGGCATCGGTTAGGCTCAACTCGCGGCTCATCATATAGTTGTAACCCAACTGAAAGTGCAAAAACTTAGCGGGCGTAACTTCCGTGGCCAATATCATGTGGCGAAACAGTCGTTCCCAGTTGTTTATCGTTTTGGGAGTTGAGTTGCCATTGTTGTCCACCTTAGTCGAAAAGTCAGGATCGTTGTAGGCTATATCCCAACGGTTTAGGGTGTGAGTAGTAAGAGAAAGACGCACGGGTGCATGCTCGAATTTGTAGGAAACGCCCATTTGTACATTGAAGGGCAAACTATCTGTCGAAGTGTTGGTGTAGCTTTTATACACTCGCCCAAGGTTTTTTACGGCTATGCCAAAAGTAAAAGGATGTTCAGGATGAGTAAACAAGACACCGGCGTCTATGGCCCAAGCATGGGCTCGGTACGAAGCCAGTTCTGAACCCAAAAATTTAGCATTTGCTCCCAGCGTAATCGTACCTATGGTATAACTCTTGCCCAAAGTGATGGCATAATCGTTTGACCTGAATGTACCTAAAAAGGTGGCATCTTCCGCACGCTCGTCCAAAGTACCATAGTTCAAGTATTTGAAACCTAACGCAATAGGGCCTATTTTTCCCACTTCGGCCGCCGCAACCAATGAATACATTTTCACGTTTTCCAAATAGGGCATATAACTTAGTGAGGCTACTTTGTGCATTTCGTCATGGAGCAAAGCAGGATTGGCCAAAAACATAGCGGGGTCTTTGCTTTTTACCGACACATTTTGCCCACCCCAGGCCGCCAATTCGGCGTTGGCCGGAACGTTCAAAAATTCGAACATCGCACGACCACCAGTCACTTGGGCATACAGGGAAAGGGTAAATAAAAATGCCGTGGCAAAGGCAATATTTCTCATCAAAGAAGGAGTCTGTTCGAAATGAACGTGTGAAGTTAAGGCTTTTGTATTTTTCAGGTCGAAAAATCTATAATTTATGTTTTAACAAATTCACAAAAAACTTCCATCTTTCCTTCTTCAATATCCCTTTACACTCGTATTTCTACCCATTATGTTCGAACTATTCGAATCGAAAAAAACCAAACAAATCCAAAAACACCTTCGCAACATGGTCATTTTGGGTGCTAGCGACGGCCAATTGCAACAAACCGAAAAAGAAATTCTTTTGAAAATTGGGACACGACACGGTTTGAAAAAATCTGCCATAGAAAAAATCATGGCAAATCCGGGGCACAAGCACCTGCCTTTGGGTAAAAACAACGAAGAACGATTTCAACAAGTGTATGATATGGTGGAAATGACGCTTTCTGATGGCATTGCCCACGAAACCGAATTGCATTTTTGTGTAGAAATGGCCGAAAAACTAGGTTTTCAAAAATCGGTAGTAGGCCTTCTTATCCGCAAAATCTCGTTGAGTATTATAGAAGGCACAGACAAGGAAACGATTAAAAAAGAAGTCATTGCCTTATTGCCTTCATTCGCTTTGTAAAATAAAAGATATTGAGTAGCTCATGAAACGATTGATATTGTATGTGGTTTTGCAGATTTCAGCCTTGTGTGGCAAAGGGCAACTGCCTGTATATTCCCTTTACCATACCAATCCATTGCCCGTAAACCCGGCCTTGACAGGTTCGGCACACCAACTCCGCTCTGGTCTCAATTTCCGCAACCAATGGTCGAACTCCCCCAACCCTATTGTGGGCTATTCTGCTTTTATCGACCATTTTATTGCCCCCATTCGCGCGGGTATTGGTGCTTCGGTCTATTCCGATGTGTCGGGAAACACCAATTTTCGTTCCACCCAAATTGGGCTGTACTACGCGCATACGGTCAAACTAACCAAAAAAACTTATCTAAAAGCAGGCATACAACCTGCCTTCGGAATGGTGGGGTATAGTGGCCATAATTTGCTCTTCAACGACCAGCTTTCCTCTACTGGCAATACCGGCAACGCCACCAGCGAAACATTGCCCTTGGGCAACACTGTGTCTTATTTCAACTTAAATTCTGGTCTTTTGCTCACTGTCAACCAATTTTGGCTGGGTGCTACTGCCTACAACCTCCTGAACCCAAAAGCGGGCATTTCAAACGAGAGCAAACTGCCAACAGGGTTTGGCGTACAAACTGGGGTAAAAATAGATTTTATGGCCAACCAAATAAGCCGAAAAGAAAAACAAGAACGCTTTCTGATGCCGCATTTGTATTTTTCAAGCGTGGGACATAGCCAGCAGCTATATGC
>DMUD01000071.1 GCA_003476475.1 Cytophagales bacterium
CGGTTCTTCAAGGGTTTGCGAACCTGTCACAATCGACATAATTTTTTTCCTAAGTTCTTTTTCTGGCAAAAATATGTCGATGTAGTTGTGATAGCTCTTGCTCATTTTTCGTCCATCGGTACCGGGTATGGTCATCACATTTTCTTGGATTTTTGCTTCAGGTAAAACAAATGTATCGGGAAAACGATGGTTGAAAGCACCCGCAATATCGCGTGTCATTTCCAAATGTTGCTTCTGGTCTTTGCCCACAGGAACCCACTCGGCATCGTACAGCAAAATGTCGGCGGCCATTAGCACAGGATAGGTAAACAAGCCCGCATTCACATCGGCCAGGTTGGCTTGTTTGTCTTTGAACGAATGGGCGTTTTCCAGCATTGGAAAAGGAGTAAAACAGTTCAATATCCAAGCAAGTTCGCATACTTCGGGCACATCGGATTGTCGATAGAAAACGGTTTTGTTGGTGTCGAGCCCCATGGCTAGCCATGCGGCCGCAGTGGCATGGGTATTTTCTAAAAGCTGTTTTCCGTCTTTGATAGAAGTGAGGGCATGGAGGTCGGCAATGAATAGGAAAGACTCGTTGGCTGCATCTTGGCTCATTTCAATGGCCGGTTTGATAGCTCCCAGTATGTTGCCTAAGTGTTGCCTTCCCGAACTTTGTGTGCCTGTGAGAATACGCGCCATTTTCTTAGATTAATTTTTTCGTTCAATGGTATAATGGATGAGGTTGGCCAAAGAGGTACGACATTCATTTTCAGGCATGGTGTGTAAAATAGCGATGGCTTCCTCTTTTATTGCCAACATTTTATTGGTGGCATATTCCAAGCCTCCGGTTTCTTTTACAAATTGAATGACTTCTTTTACCTTTTTTGACTTGTGAGTTTGGTTTTTGATGGTGTAAATCATTTTTTTCTTTTCCCACCAACCCACTTGGTTCAATGAGTGGATAAGGGGTAGCGTCATTTTTTTTTCACGAATGTCTATGCCTATGGGTTTGCCTATTTCTTCTTCGCCGTAGTCAAAAAGGTCGTCTTTGATTTGAAATGCAATGCCTACTTTTTCCCCCATTAGTTTGGCGGCTTGCAGCATAGTAGCGTCTGAAGACACCGAGGCGGCTCCTACTTGGCAACAAGACGAAATGAGTGAAGCCGTTTTCCTACGTATGATGTCAAAATATACCTCTTCTGTGATATCTAAACTACGGGCTTTTTCCATTTGCAAAAGTTCACCTTCGCTCATGAGTTGCACTGCTTCGTTTACAATTTTAAGAAGTACAAATTCGTCGTTTTCTACGGCTAGTTTTAGTCCTTTTGAAAGTAGAAAATCGCCCACCAAGACCGATATCTTATTTTTCCACAAGGCGTTTATGGAAAAAAAATCGCGTCTATATGCGGCTTCGTCCACCACATCATCGTGTACTAAAGTGGCCGTATGGAGCAGTTCAATGAGTGATGCCCCACGGTAAGTACTCTCATTTACCTTGTCCAACATTTTGGCCACCAAAAACACAAACATGGGCCTTATCTGTTTACCTTTTCGCCTCACAATGTAGTGCATTATCTTATCTAGCAACATCACATTTGACTTCATCGAAGCTTCGAATTTTTCTTCAAAAATGCGCATTTCGTGGCTGATGGGTGCTTTTAGTTGGTCGATTGTCAAAGGGATGTTGTTTTATTTAGTTTACTATTTACTTTTTACAAAATTTGGAAATGTAGGTAAAGATGTGAGTAATATCATGGGCATCCTTTTTTGGAAATAAGCCCTGGTGTTTGCGGACACATGTCTTTCAAATCGGGTACACTGTCGCCGTCTTCGTCAGAAGGGGGGCAACCGCCATATTCAAATGCGCCATATTCGTTTGCGCATTTATCTTTCATATCTATAATGCCGTCTTTATCGCTATCGGGGCAACCTTTGTACACTGCCAAACCGGCCGCATTGGGACAATCGTCTTCTTTGTCCACTATGCCATCCCCATCTTTATCTGGCCAGGGGCAACCTTTATTGTCGCGTGCACCATGTTCTTGCGGGCAGGTGTCTTCATAGTCGTACAAGCCATCAAAATCAGCATCAAAAGGACAGCCAAAAGGGGTTACTTTTGTGCCTTTGGGCGTGCCAGGACACTTGTCGGTATAGTCACCCACACCGTCTTTGTCCGAGTCGTACGCTACTGTCCTAAACTCGTAAGGTTCATGTTGAGAATTTCTTGCACCTTTTTTATACATTTTGTTTCTTTTAGCCGTTTGCTTAGGATTTTGTGCAATTAATACTAGTGGCAAAAGAAAAAATGCAATGTGTTTGATGATTTTCATGTTTATGAAAAAGATTCCCAAAAATAGTGTTTTGATTTACTATTTGTGTATTGCTTTTGGGGCTTTTATGGGTGATACGAATTTATAAACCATGAAAATACTTTTATTAATTGTTTGCTCTTTGGTTTGAGGGTAACAATCTCCATTAGTCTAAGAATAATATTTCACAAGTAGTTGTGTGTGTTTGGGTAAAAAAAATGAGGCCAAGTGAGATTTTCGCTTGGCCTCGTTGAATACAGATAATTTAGATTAATTGGCTACTTCCGACAAGAATTTTATTCGCATCAAGCGCAAATCTTCCATTGAAATAAAGCTATCTCCTAGTTCGTTGATAGCGTCCTCTATACTATCCGATTCGGATTTCATAAAATAGTCGTAAACGGCATCTTGTTTTTCTTCGTCCAAAATATCGTCTATGTAATAGTCAAGATTTAATTTGGTACCCGAAAAACAAATAGATTCAATTTCGTTTAACAAATCGTCTGCCGTTAATCCTTTGGACTCGCCTATTTCCTCCAAAGGAATTTTACGGTCTATTTGCTGAATGATAAAGATTTTGATTTTTGACTTGTTGATGGCCGATTTTACCACCACATCTTGTGCCGTCACGATATCATTGTCTTCGACATGTTTTTTGATGACTTCCAAAAAAGGTTTTCCAAACTTTATGGCCTTGCTCATGCCCACGCCATTTATGTGGCTTAAAGCTTCCAAGGACATGGGGTAGGTAGTCGCCATTTCTTCCACTGAAGGGTCTTGGAAAATTACGTAAGGCGGCAGGTCTTTTTCTTTTGCAATTTTTTTGCGAAGTGCTTTTAGGCTATTGAACAAGGCTTCATCGTAAGCTTTGCTCGAACTTGATGGTTCTTTTTCGTCCGATTCTTTTTCGGTATTCGAATAATCGTGGTCTTTAGATAAAAAGATGGATTCGGGTTTTGAAACAAAACTGTTTCCTTTTTTTGTGAGTTTTAAAATACTGTTGTTGTCGATGTCTTTTTCAAGGTATCCCAGTACCAAAATTTGGCGGATGATAGAGTTCCAATACTCGTCGGGTTGCTCTTCGCCTTCGCCATAAATTTCGAGTTCTTGGTGAGAGTAACTTTCGATGTAATCGTTTTCTTTTCCCCTAATAACATCGATAATGTGCTCGATACCAAATCGTTGTTCTGTTTGTTTAACGACTTCCAATACTAATAGTACGTCTTCTTGGGCTTCAAATTTTTCTTTAGGCTTCATACAATTGTCACAAAAACCGCAATCTTTTTCTAATGTTTCCCCAAAATAATGCAAAAGATGGCGTCTTCTGCAAATAGGAGATTCGGCATAGGCAGCCATTTCGTGTAAAAGTTGTTTGGCATTATCTCTTTCAGTAACCGATTTGTCTTTGTTGAATTTCTCTAACTTGACGATGTCGTCGTAGGAATATAACATCAAGCAATTGCCTTCTAATCCATCGCGACCTGCTCGCCCTGTTTCTTGGTAATAACCTTCCAAAGACTTAGGTGCGTCATAGTGTATTACAAAACGCACATCGGGTTTGTCAATTCCCATTCCAAAAGCAATAGTGGCTACAATCACGTCCACATCTTCACTCAAAAAAGCATCTTGGTTATTCATGCGCACTTGTGGTTCCAAACCAGCATGATAGGGCAGAGCCTTGATGCCGTTTACTACCAAAAGATTTGCTATCTCTTCTACTTTTTTTCGGCTTAAACAATATATGATACCCGATTTGTTTTTGTGTTTTCGTACATGCGAGATAACCTGCTTCTTGGAATCTTGTTTTGGCACAACCTCATAATACAAATTTTTGCGATTGAAAGAGGTCTTGAATACGTCTGCCTCTTCCATTTGTAGGTTTTTCTGAATATCCAACTGAACTTTTGGTGTAGCCGTGGCCGTAAGGGCAATTACGGGCAGGTTGCCCAACATGGCAATGATGTTTTTAATTTTACGGTATTCGGGTCTGAAATCGTGACCCCATTCAGAAATGCAGTGCGCTTCGTCGACAGCAACAAATGAAATGTTAGCTTGTGAAAGAAAATTCAGGTTTTCTTCTTTCGTTAAAGATTCAGGCGCCAAATACAAGAGTTTGGTTTTGCCCGACATTATATCGTTTTTGACCTTGGTAATTTCTCCTTTAGAAAGGGTGGAATTTAAGAAATGGGCATTGATGCCGTAAGCGTTCAAATTATCGACTTGGTTTTTCATCAAGGCGATAAGAGGTGAAATGACAATGGCACACCCTTCTTTCATTAAGGCAGGTAATTGATAGCAGAGGGATTTGCCAGCACCAGTGGGCATGATAACAAAAGTGTTGTTACCTGCCAAGATGTTGTTGATGACTTCTTCTTGAATACCCCTAAATTTGTCGAAACCAAATAATTCTTTGAGTTTACCCTTTACATCGGGTTCAACTAATTCTAGTAGTTCCATTTTTGATTTAATTTTCTCTTCCACTCTGTCTTTTTTCAGAAACAAGTATCGAATTTAGTAAAAAGAAATACGACCTAAATAAGATATTCTAATAAAAATCATCAGAGGGTTGTTTTTTTTCCTCCTCAATGAAAAGAAGTTGGTTTGTTTGGCATTCTTCTAAGATTGGTTTGTACATTTCCTTTTCAGTGGGTATTTGAACTCCTCTTTTTGTTATTTTCCCTGTGTACAGGAATAATGCTGCTAAGGCCAAAGGCAAACCTACTGTTTTGGACATGGCTGTGTGTTGTGCATTTTGGCCTAACACCGAAAGCGAAGAATGCAGTTCGTGGTTTTTTCCATCAAGTTCATACAGTATTTGGTGCTGCATCAAAACCAAATCTTTGTCTTTATCTTTTAATTTCCATTTTTTTTCAAGTAATACTTGAAGGTATTCGGCTGGACTTACATTTCCTGCAAGGGCTATTTTTTCATCTGATTCACAACCAAGCCATAAAAGTTTTTGATACTCCTCGCTATCCTGCCCAATTTTCAAGTAATTGGCAATAGACACATTTGTGGGAAAAAATCTTTTAAATACTTCCGAAATCGAAAAATTAGATATGTCCATCATTTTGATGGAATCGTCGGTAAGTCCAAGGTCTACAAGGCATTGCCAAGCCGAACAAAAACCGCGTTTTCGAATGGTGCCACGCAAAAAAGTATCGACATTTTCGAGTCTGTATTTTGGAATATAAGAAAGGCTATCACGATTGGGATAGGCCTCGTACTCGCCAAAATTTTCAAAAAATAGCGCTTCGGCGCGTTTGAATAACTGAGGATATGGAATGTATTTTATCTCGCCATTTTCCATGTATTGCGACATGCCCTGACCTGCAAGCACTACATTTCGAGGATTCCAAGTGATTTTATACCCCCATGGATTGTCTTCGCTTTCTGGTGCTACGAGACCGCCGCAAAAGGAGCGAAAAGAATGAATATTTGCTCCTTTTTCTTTCAGATTATCTAATATGTTCATAGCCGACATATGGTCTAAACCAGGGTCTAAACCACATTCCATTAAAAAAAGTAGGTTTTTACTTTTAGCTTCATCGTGCATTTTTTGAATTTCATCTGAAACGTAAGAGGCCGTAAGCAAATGTTTTTTTAGTTCCAGGCATAATGTAGCCACTTTGGTATGCAGGAAGGGAGGAAGCAACGAAATGACGATGTTAGCGTCGGATATTATTTTTTGTAAAGTTGAAGTCTCTTCAAGCGAGGCAGCCACAATTTGGACATTCTCGAGTAGGGTAGTTCTTGCCGTTAGATTTTGAATATTGGCATCAGCAACAGTGAGTTTGTAAGAAAAGCTGCTGGCCATTTTAGCCAAATATTCAATTAGGAAGCTACTGCTTTTCCCCGCACCCAATATGACAATTTCGTACATCTAATCGCTAGTTTTTTGTGTCATTATCCTTGATATGTGCTATACTTGCCTTGTAAGTGAAAAGCAATGGAATTGAAAATTTTTTTTGACTCAGTCGATGAACAATTATACGAAAACATCCTCGATGAATCTTCGTTTTTTCGTCAGATATCGGTTTATGGTGAAAAATTTCCCGATTGGCAACGTGCCAAAATTGCGATTGTAGGCTTGTGCGAGGAAAGGGGGAATAGGGAAAATAAAGGAGCAGCTGATGCTGCAGATGCCGTTCGCCAAGTGCTTTACCGTCTTAAGAGCTATTCAAGCTATTCTAAAATCGTTGATTTGGGAAACTTGCGTAATGGCATAACACATGAAGAAACGTTATTTAGAATAAGGGAAATTACAGAGGCTCTTATGGAAAAAGGGCTATTTGTGGTATTCATAGGCGGCACCAATGATTTAGCACTTGGGCAATACTTGGCCTACGAAAAGCTTGGGAAAATGGTATCGATAGCCGCCGTCGATGCACTTTTGGATTTAAATCCAAATCTTGATGAAGTGACAGCGCGAAATTATTTAAATCGAATTTTGACCCAAGAACCTAACTATCTTTTCCATGTGTGTCATTTTGCCACCCAAAGTTTTTTGAACGACATCTCATTGCAGGAAGTGATGGAAAAGCTTAGTTTTGAAAATGTTCGTTTGGGTCAAATGCGCGACGATTTTACCAAAAATGAGCCTTTGTTGCGCATGGCCGATATGCTTTTTTTTGACATTGGAGCAATTAAAAAAATAGATGCCCCTGGCAATGTAACCAAAAACGTGTTTGGACTTACTGCTGAAGAAGCCTGCCAATTGGCATGGTATGCTGGTATGAATGATAAATTGACAACCGCTGGTATTTATGAATTCAATCCTTCTCTAGACTTGGAGGGAAACACTGCTTTTGTGGTGGCTACCATGGTGTGGTATTTGATAGACGGCTTTAACCATCGCAAAGGTGACTTGGATTTTAGTGAAAAATATTTCACTAAATATATAGTCAACATAGGCAAAGAAACAGACCAAACCATTGTTTTTTACAAAAGCAGACTTAGTGAAAAATGGTGGATGGAAGTACCTTATCCCACGGATGAGAAAAGGAATCACGAACAAGCTAGTCTTGTGCCTTGCAGTTATTCCGATTATGAAACTGCCGTACAAGGCGAGCTTCCCAACCGTTGGGTACTAATGCACGGCAAACTATTTTAATGGAAACTGCCTAAAACCTGTTCAACAAATCGAACAAGTAAGATGGGAAAATGCCCAAAAGTACTATCAGAAGTGCTAGTGGCAACAAGGACAACCATTCACGCACTGTCAGGTCGTGCATGCTGAAATGGGACAAACTTGGTTTCAACCAATATTCTCCAAAAAATATTCTTTGGAGTGCCCACAGGCAATATGCAGCGCCAACCAATAGCGACAAAAGCGAAGCCAATACCAAGGACAAGGGCAAAACGCCTTGTTTGACCGCTACAAATGCTCCCATATACACACTAAGTTCGGCTATGAAACCTGAAAAAACGGGCAAACCCAATGAGGCAAAAAAGGCAATTACCGAAAAAATGGTATAATGGGGCATTTTTTCAGCCAAACCACGATAATGGGCAATGCTGCGGTCGTGTGTACGCTCGTACAAAACACCAGCCAACAAAAAAAGTAGGGAAGAAATGAGGCCATGGCTTACCATTTGAAACATGGCGCCGTTCAATCCTTCACGCGAAGCAGATGCCGTGCCCAACATTACATAGCCCATGTGGGCAATAGAAGAATAGGCTATCAGTTTTTTCAAATCGCTTTGTGCCAAGGCATTCATGCCACCATACAACATACTGATGACTCCAAAAAGGCCTATCCAAAAAGCGTGGCCAATAAACAAATCGGGGAAAAGCGGCATAACCAATTTGATGATTCCATAACCGCCAATTTTGAGCAAAATGCCAGCCAAAATAACAGAAACTGCGGTTGGGGCTTCAACATGCGCGTCGGGCAACCAGGTGTGAAGCGGGAAGATGGGCACCTTCACGGCAAAAGCAATAGCAAAAGAAACGAACAGCCAACGGCCCGTATTAGTAGCAAAACTTGCTTGTTCAGCAAGAGTCACCAAATCAAAGGTGATGTACCCAATATCACGACGCGCAAGGACAGCGGTAGCAATGATGCCGACCAACATGAACGCCGAACCAAGCATTGTGTACAAAAAGAACTTGGTAGCTGCGTAGACACGTTTGTCGTATCCCCATCCACCAATGAGGAA
>DMUD01000295.1 GCA_003476475.1 Cytophagales bacterium
TTGCTTATATCTGCCAAATCGGGTCTTGTAATACCCCAAGCCCTATTAAATGGTACTTGTACCAATTCGCCAGTATTGTTTTCGAGAACGTAAAGTGTGAAAGGTTTTTCTGAATCTACTTCGGTTGTTATTTTTTTACAACCTACAAAAAGTAGCATGAAAAAAACCGGTATTAGTAAAGTTTTTTTCATTGTTTATTTAGGGGTTCTACTTTCACTTTACATGCACATCTGAAACCAAGCCATTTTTCAGGTTTTGTATACGGTATTGCGTTTCTTATCTGACAATCGGGCAAGTAATGGGCAAAACTGCCCCCTTTGCTTTTTCCTTTTTCCTTTACCATTTCAGCCACATTGCCTATTAGGTTATAAAAACCATTTTTGTTGGGCGAATTGTAGAAACATTCCACTGGTTCTTTTTTTGGATTGCCTGATTTAGTCGTTACGTTAAAATGAGACAAAGTGTCGATTCCTATTTTTTGTCCGAATGGATATTCTTCAATTTTCAATCCGTCTTCGGCTGCTTTTTCCCATAAAAGTTCGTCTGGCAAACTAAATTCGAAAAGTACTTTTTTGTCGGCAAAAGCTTTGTACTTCTTTTCCTTTTTCAGCACATCGTTGAAATGTGTAGTAACCATTTTCGACCTCCAGGCACAATAAGCTAAAGCTTGTTCGTAAGAAATACCTATCACCGGAAAATGTTTCGTGCCATGATATGAGAAATAATTCCACCAATGATGCTTGTGAGATGGTTCATGTACATTTTGGTCATGCGTAAGTGTTTGCAATGGAATGTGTTTTCCGTTTTTGTTCTTATAGTAATTTTTAGTGCTTTTTAATAGTTGCTTCAAGTGGCGCACACCAAAAATATTGGTGTCGGGATAAGCTCTGATAAGGGTGTTGCTTGAAGAATCTTGTGACAAAAAGTGAAGGTATTCCAAATAGTGGGTATTCATCACTTCCGAATCGTCTAAAAATTCACCATTCAACCATATTCCATTCGGTGGTACTATGGTATTGGAATCCAATATGTCAAACGCATTAAAAGTTCGTTGTGCAACAGAACTGTAGCTTAAAAACAAGGCTGAAAAAAAATATAAAAATGGCTTCAAGATGTTCTTGCAATGCTCGAAAATAAGGGTAAAAATTAAGAAATTCAAAACCGTATAGAAACAATATAGGTTTATCATGTAATATTGAGACAGTTATTAATCACAAAACTGTAATGATGGGGTTTATTAAAGAGTTTAAAGACTTTGCAGTAAAAGGCAATGTGGTCGATTTGGCCATTGGGGTTATCGTAGGAGGCGCATTTGGCAAGATTGTCAATTCGCTCATAGAAGATGTGATTACTCCTTTGTTGTTAAAACCTGCTTTGGAAAAAGCACACCTTTCTAAATTGGAAGAACTCACTATGATGGGAACGGTCAGATATGGAAGTTTTCTTTCTTCCGTTATCAATTTTGTGATTGTGGCTTTTATCTTATTCTTGATTATAAAGGCTATAAACAAGATGAATGCGATAGCTGAGGAAGAAAAAAATGAGCCTGTTGCACCCGAACCAAGTAACCAAGAAAAGTTATTAATGGAAATAAGGGATGCTTTGAGGAAATAAGTCTATAAAAAAAGCCCACCAATTTGGGCTTTTTTTATAGATATAGTATTTTGATTAGGCTACAGGCACGTTTAACGCTTTTGCCACTGTTTCGCCGATGTTGGCAGGAGAGTCTACCACAAAAAGGCCACACTCGCGCATTACTTTCATTTTGGCGGCAGCAGTATCGTCAGCACCGCCTATGATAGCACCAGCGTGTCCCATTCTGCGGCCTGGAGGAGCAGTTTGGCCAGCAATAAAACCAACAACGGGTTTTTTGTTGCCGTTTTCTTTTATCCAACGTGCAGCATCTGTTTCATAAGTACCCCCAATTTCGCCAATCATCACAATCGCATCAGTTTCTGGGTCGTTCATCAACATTTCTACAGCTTCTTTGGTAGAAGTGCCAATGATAGGGTCGCCACCAATACCAATGGCTGTGGAAATTCCCAAGCCCGCTTTTACTATTTGGTCGGCCGCCTCGTAGGTTAGTGTGCCTGATTTAGACACAATCCCTATTTTTCCTTTTTTGAAAACAAAACCTGGCATAATGCCCACTTTTGCTTCTTCAGGAGTGATAACACCAGGACAATTTGGCCCAATGAGCGTTACGCCTTCCTTGCTTCTTACATATTTTTTGGCATATATCATGTCCTTCACAGGTATGCCTTCTGTGATGCAAATAATGACTTTGATACCTGCATCGGCCGCCTCCATGATGGCATCGGCTGCAAAAGCGGCAGGTACGAAGATAATCGAAACATTTGCTCCTGCTTGTTTCACAGCATCAGCAACGGTATTGAATACAGGCAATTCGAAGTGAGTGGTGCCGCCTTTTCCTGGTGTTACACCGCCTACTAGGTTGGTTCCGTACTCTATCATCTGACTGGCATGAAAACTGCCTTCCGTGCCTGTAAATCCTTGCACTATTACTCTAGAATCTTTGTTTACCAATACACTCATTATGCTGAAGTTTTTTAATAACCACAAAAATAGGGGAATATTCTACCTTGACAAACATGTGTTTGTTAACTAGAACTCGGGGTAATGAATTGCGCAAAAAATGGGCTTAATGCTGTAGGTTCCCAACACGATTTAAAAATAGATTATAATGTCAAGATATTGGCAGTGAGCGATTTCTACGAAATACATCATTTTCAATAGCTTTTGTAAATCAAAATATAATTATAATTTACACAATTTTTCAATCAACATTTCGACTTGCGCCACCGAAATAGAGGGGAAATTGGCTATTCGTACTTGTTTTTCTTTCAGATTTCCGTAGCCTGACCCAAGCACAATGTTTTCTTTTTTCAACGCTTCAATAATGTCGGCTGCTGGTTTGTGTGTGTTAGCGACCACTACAGTTTCAGACCTGTGCATCTTGTTTTTCACAAAAGGCTCCAACAAATTCGATTTCTCGCAGAAATTGTATAGCAGTTCGGCCTTCGTTTTTGTTTCTTTCCTAATGTTTTCTACTCCTTTTTTCAGCATATCCTCTGCTATTTTGCCCAAAAGGTATATGTACAGCACGTTGGGAGTGGCAGGAGTTTCGTGCTTTTTCCCATTTTCTGCCAATGTCAAAAGGTTGTGGTAGGGCATTTTTAGCAGTCCTTTCGACTTCAACTCATTTGCTTTGGCAAGCGTTTTTTCGTTGGCAATCCACACGCCAAGTCCAGCGGGCATTCCAAAAGCCTTTTGCACCGAAAAAAACACAGAATCCACTTTTGTCCAGTTGAAATGGGGGTGAGGCATAGAAGAAACAGCATCTACAAAAATCAATTTGCTCGAGTACTTGTCTTTCAGGGCATGGATGTCGTGGGCTGGCATTTGTACGCCCGAACTGGTCTCGTTTTGTGTGCAACAAATGACTTCGGCTTCCTCTGGAATTTCTATTTTATCAATATCGAAGCCAAAGCCCATTTCGGCTTCAACTTTAAAGGGAGAAAGACCCAATTCTTTGGCGAACTCGTAATATTTTTTTGAAAAAGAGCCATTTACAAAATGAAATGATTTTTCCTCAACACAACTGGCAAGTGATTTTTCCCAAATTTCGGTGGCAGAACTGGTGAAATAAATTCCGAAATCGTGGGGAAGGGAAAGTAACTGGCGAAGGTTTTCAGTTGTTTGGGTAAATAGTTTTTGAAATTGTTTGCCTCGATGAGAAATTGAGCCCAAGTCCGAGTGGAGCGCTTCGACTAAATGTTTTTCGACAGTAGGGTATAGCTGTGCAGGGCCTGGTGTAAAGAATAGTTTTCCCAAAAGAGAATAATTTTAAGTCGCAAATTAACTTCCTTTCTGTGTTAACTCCAAGAAAGAAAATAAGCTGAAAATGGCTAGTTTTGGACTGTTTTATACTTTCATCGAAAAGGGTTTGAAAATAATGTAAAAATATTTGATGAGTTGGTTTCGCTAGTAAATGAACGGGCTTTCTTGTTTGGAATTATGGAAGGGTGCAAAGAAAATACTCTAAGGAATGGTAGCTGTAAATCGGTAACTATTTAACCACTTGAAAAATTATGGTTCATGTGAAATAAAATCTAATATATAAAACAGTTTGGATTTTATTCTGTAATGTGATTGGCTTTTGCATTTCGAGACATTTGCCTAGAATTTTCGTAGCTTTGCATGCAAACATTCTACCTATGTTGTTATCACACATTTTATTATTCCTTGGCGGTTTGGGCATGCCCGAAATGATTCTCATTTTACTCATTGTCATTTTATTGTTTGGTGCAAAAAAAATACCCGAGCTAGCGCGTGGTTTGGGCCGTGGAATCCGAGAGTTCAAGGATGCTTCTAAAGAAATTAAATCGGAGATAGACAAAGGTTTGGAAGATAAGAAATAAACTCTTTTTTATTTTGAAAAGATATCATTCGCTTGCAGATATACGCAAAGAGTTGGATGCTGGCCAGCTCACATGTGAAAAACTTGTCCTGCATTATCTTCACAACATTGAATCCAAAAAACACCTGAATGTTTTTTTGGAAGTATATGCCGATGAAGCTTTACAAATGGCCAAGTCGATAGACCAGAAACTTAAGTCAGGCACAGCTGGTAGATTAGCAGGTATGGTTATAGGGTTAAAAGACGTGATAAGCTATCGTGGTCATGGTCTGCAAGCTTCGAGCAAAATTCTAAATGGTTTTCAGGCACAATTTAACGCTACCGCCGTGGAAAGATTGCTGAAGGAAGATGCTATCATTATTGGGCGTCAAAATTGCGACGAATTTGCAATGGGTTCCTCCAACGAAAATTCTGCTTTTGGCCCAACGTTGAATGACGCAGACAATACCCGTGTGCCAGGCGGTTCTTCGGGCGCTTCGGCAGTGGCTGTGCAAGCCGATTTGTGTTTGGCCTCCCTCGGTTCAGATACGGGAGGTTCGGTTCGCCAACCCGCTTCGTTTTGTGGCGTGGTAGGCTTGAAACCAACCTATTCTAGAATATCTCGCTGGGGATTGATAGCCTATGCTTCTTCTTTCGATTCGATAGGGATATTTTCTCGCTCGGTGCAAGACACAGCCTTGTTATTAGAAATAGTAGCGGGCGCCGATGAGTACGACAGCACTGTTTCTTTCAAAGAAACAGAGAAGTATAGCCAAGGCCTTGCGCTTCCTAAAAAAATGAAAATTGGCTACCTTAAAGAGGGTTTTAGCGATGGGGTAAATGCCGAAGTGAAGGCACATACGTTACAAGCTATTGAAAAATTGAAAGCGGCAGGACATGATTTGGTGGAGGTGGAATTTCCTTTTCTAGACTACATTTTGCCTACTTACTATATATTGACAACAGCTGAAGCTAGTTCTAACCTTTCGCGCTACGATGGGGTGCGCTATGGTCACCGAACAAAAGAGCAAACCGACCTGCTTGGCATGTACAAAAAAACCCGTGCCGAAGGTTTTGGCGAAGAGGTGAAGAGACGTATCATGTTGGGAACTTTTGTCTTGAGTGCTAGTTATTACGATGCCTATTACACTAAGGCCCAAAAAGTTAGGCGCATTATTAAAGAGAAAACAGACGCGCTTTTAGAAACGTATGATTTCATTTTGATGCCTACGGCACCTACCACAGCTTTCAAACTGAATGAGTTTGCAGAAGATTCGCTTGCCATGTATTTGGCCGATGTTTTCACCGTCCAAGCCAATATTGCAGGAATACCTGCCATTTCTATACCAAATGGCGAAGACAGCAAAGGCTTGCCAATTGGTTTACAGATAATTACTGGGGCTTTTCAAGAAAATAAATTGCTCTCGTTTTCGAACTACTTGATGGGATTGAACTAGTCGGTCTCTTAATAAGTTAGTTTATCATGAACATTTTAAAAAAGACATTTTTTGCGATGTGCTTTTCGTGCTTGCTAATGCAAGTTTCATTGGCACGTACACAAACTCATTCTAATCCTATCGATTCTTTCGTGGTAAACACGGACACTTTTTCATTGGCCAATTTCGATTTCGTTCCCGATTTTACGGCCAATGAGGTTCGAGAACGGTTGAAAACCATCTCTACGCCCAATATCGAGTTAACATTCAACACCCATGTGTTTTCGTTTATCGACTATTTGACTGTACGCAACAGAGATTATTCGCGCATGGTACTGCGCAGGCAGTCTTTGTATTTGCCGGTTTTTGAAAAATATCTGAAAAAGTACGGAATGCCCGACGAGCTAAAATATCTTTCCATAGTAGAGTCTGGTTTGAATCCAAAAGCTTTGTCTCGTTCTGGAGCCTTGGGTTTGTGGCAGTTCATCCCTTCTACTGGTAAGCACATGGGTTTGCGTATCGATTCCCATTTCGATGACCGTATGAATGTGGAAAAATCGACCGAGGCGGCTTGTAAATATTTGAAAGGTTTGTACCAGGCTACAGGCGATTGGCCTTTGGCACTTGCTTCGTACAATTGTGGGCCAGGAAATGTGTTTAAAGCCATGAAACGTTGCGGTAAGGGCAATTTTTGGGAAATATATCATTGTTTGCCACAAGAAACCCGCAGCTATGTGCCACAGTTTATTGCAATCACCTATTTGATGAACTTTCACAAAGAGCACAATCTTTTTCCCGATTATTTCGAATACCCAATGCAATATGACACGGTTTCCTTAAACCAATACGTGAACATTGACTTGCTATGCAAACACATGGGTATTTGTAGTGAAGATATTTTTTCGTTGAACCCCGAGATAAAACGGAATTACATTCCAAACTCCGAAGCAAATTTTTTGCTCCGTTACCCAGCCGACAAAGGCAATTTTTTTCGAAATAACCGGCATTGGTTATTGGATTCTGTGGCCATTGGTGTGGAAGAAGTGGTAGAACTGAATAAAAAATTAAATGCACCTTTGCCAAGCGCACATGTAAGTTCAAAAGTTGTTCGCATAATTCATAAAGTAAAAAGGGGGCAAAACCTAACTTTCATAGCCGACAAATACAATGTGACAATAGCTGAGTTAAAAAAATGGAACCGAATTCGGAGCCATAAGGTGCAAGTGGGACAAAGTATTTCCATTTGGAAAAAAGAAGCTAAAGAAGTCAAAGCACATTTACGTACTTCCTATTCTTCTCCTCGAAAAAGGTATCACCAAGTAAAACAAGGAGATACCCTTTGGTCTATTTCACGTAAATATCAAAACGTGACAATAGAAAAAATAAAGCGATTGAATAACATTGAAGATGATGGGCTTAAAGTTGGGCAGCGCTTGCTGATTCAAAATTAAATCCAAATTTCTTTTTATTCCCACTCGATGGTGGCGGGTGGTTTGGAACTGATGTCATACACCACTCTGTTTACCCCTTTTACCTTGTTGATGATGTTGTTAGATGCTTCTGCAAGGAATTCATAGGGAAGATGTGCCCAGTCTGCCGTCATTCCGTCCACGCTAGTTACGGCACGTAAGGCAACCGCATTTTCATAGGTGCGCTCATCGCCCATTACCCCTACCGATTGTACAGGAAGCAATATGGCCCCTGCCTGCCAAATGCTGTCGTATAAACCATGTTCTTTCAAAGAGGTGATGAAAATATGATCGACTTTTTGAAGTGTTTGCACTTTTTCAGGTGTGATTTCGCCCAAAATACGAATGGCCAATCCAGGGCCAGGAAAGGGGTGCCGGTTTAAAATGTTGGAGTCAACACCCATTTCGCGACCAACTGAACGCACCTCGTCTTTAAACAAACTACGAAGAGGTTCCACGATTTTAAGTTTCATGAAATCTGGTAGTCCACCTACATTGTGGTGCGATTTGATGGTCACTGAGGGTCCTTTGACTGAAACAGATTCAATTACGTCGGGGTATATTGTTCCTTGTCCCAACCATTTCACGTCTTTCAGCAAGTGGGATTCTTCGTCGAAAACATCTATGAAAGTTTTGCCTATTGCTTTGCGCTTATCTTCAGGGTCTGTTTTGCCATATAGGGCAGTATAAAATTTTTCTTTGGCATCTACTCCTTTGATATTGAGACCCATGTGGCGGTAGCTATCCAGTACAGACTGAAACTCGTTGTGTCGTAGCAATCCATTGTCTACGAAAATACAATATAAGTTTTTGCCAATTGCTCTATGTACCAACATGGCTGCCACCGTAGAATCGACTCCCCCAGAGAGTGCCATTACGACCTTGTCATTTCCTAAAGTTTTTTTCAAGTTTTCTACTGTTTCCTCCACAAAGGCTAGAGGTGTCCACGACTGGCTACAACCGCAAATGTCCACTATGAAGTTTTTTAGCAATAGTTTGCCTTCTGTGCTGTGGGTAACTTCGGGGTGGTACTGTATGCCGAAGGTGTTTTCGCCTATGATTTGATAAGCAGCCACTTTTACGCTTTCGGTGCTGGCAATAACTCGAAATGTGTCTGGAACACTGAAAATGGTATCGCCATGCGACATCCAAACTTGGCTATTTTGTTTAATGCCTTTCAAAAGGTTGGTGCTGTCTGCCACATTTAATTTGGCGCGACCGTATTCTCGAGTGCTGGATGCTTGCACCTCGCCTCCGTTTTGTTTGGCCATGAGTTGGGCGCCGTAGCAAACACCCAATATGGGCAATGTGCCTCTTACAGTCGAAAGGTCGACATTGGGTGCATCTGTATCGCGTACCGAACAGGGGCTGCCTGACAAAATGATTCCTTTCACACTTTTGTCCAAATGATTCAAACCCTTGTTGAAAGGATGAATTTCACAGTACGTATTCAGTTCACGAATTCTTCTTGCGATGAGCTGAGTGTATTGGGAGCCAAAGTCGAGTAT
>DMUD01000196.1:0-190 GCA_003476475.1 Cytophagales bacterium
AAAATTACTCGCCCAACCTAACTTGTGTAGACTAAAAATTCCAGCTTTCTTTTTGAATCCTTCTATATGGGCAAACACCACTAAGGATGCAGCAAAAAATCGCAATCCATTTAAACCCGAAAAATATACTTTCATTACAAACTATAAAGTTGCAGAACTATATGTTCTGCAACTTCCATCCAATATGATT
>DMUD01000196.1:452-5224 GCA_003476475.1 Cytophagales bacterium
GATTGATAACCTTATGAAGATAATTTTTTTGTTTTACTGGTTCTGCTGCCACTGGCTGGGCTTCAACCACAGGTTCTGGTTTTAAATAAGGCTTACTATACTTCTGCGACAACGACTCAGGCAGGCCACCTCTTAGTACTATAGGTGTTGCTCGAGGTGTAAAAACCTGCTGAAAACCTTGATACGAAACACGGTAAGCTCTTCTTGGCTTTGTCGAAGCAATTCTATCACTTGAATGCAATAACAATTGATTAAATATCAATACATCTCCTGCATTTAATTCTGCAAAAACATATTTTGAAGTATCTACACTATCCAAAACTACCCGTGTGTGATGAGTTTGTCCTGGAACATGAAACCAAGGAAGAAAACCAAGTTTATGCGAACCTGGAATCACTTTCATCGCACCATTCTCAATTTTCACATCATCCAAAGCCATCCAAGCAATAAATTTTATTGGTTCAGTTGGTCTATTGATAAAATCTTGATGCCATGGAACTTCATTGTCTTTTCCTTTTGGCTTGTAAACAAGTGAATTTTCGTACAAGAACACGTCATCACCTACTGTTGTAGAAATCGTGTCTAGTATCATTTTATTTTTTGCCATTTCCTGAAACTCAGGATGACGTTGAAAAAGATCATATAAAGCACCTTGATCTGTACGATGTCTCATATAGTATTTACTAAATGGATCTTCGAATTCTTTTTCTCCGTATTCCACGATTCGATCTGTCAAATCTCTCATTTTAACTAGAGTCTCTTCATCAAATACTTTCTCCAAGATTACGAATCCGTCTTCTTCAAATGTGTATTTTGGCGATATAGTCATTGTATTATAGTGTTTTTATCAGTTATTCAAATCACATAACTTCTCTCTTTAAGATTTCGACAATTAAAAAGAAGCAATTCCTAGTATTAAATTAATTATTTTATGGCAAGCATACATAACGATATATTCAAAATTATTCTATCGACAGCAGATAATAACCATATACATTGAACACCTCTTTTTAAAAAACTAGAAACCTATCCTCCCCTTTTTCTCCACCAAAAATTCGTTCAACACTTGTACTGCAGTAGCTGCCGCTTCTGCTCCTTTGTTGCCATGGACACCGCCTGCTCTATCAATTGCTTGTTGTATGGTGTTAGTGGTGAGGACACCAAAGATAATCGGTTTGTCGTATTTCAAACCAACATTCGAAATTCCTTGAGCAACAGCTTGGCAGATGTAGTCGAAATGAAAGGTATCACCTTTTATTACGCAACCAAGTGTGACAACGGCATCTATACTGGCTTGTTGCGCCAATTTCTGCGCTCCTATTGTCAATTCATAAGCACCTGGCACGAAATGTTTTACAATCTCGATATCTCCACAAGAATTTAAATATTCTTCCGCGCCTTCCATCAATTTTCCTGTTATTTCCCAATTCCATTTGGCAGTTAAAATGGCAATTTTAAAAGGCTTTACAGGGACTATACTCTTATACAAAAAATCTAAATTACTCGCTTCTACAGTCGCCATCTCAAATTTGCAATAGCAAAAATAATAAAATGATAGAAGTAAAAGAAACGAATCTAGATAACTGGCTATTTCTTTACATTGTACAAGCCCAAACGATCTAAAAAGTTTTGATAAGCAAATTTGTATTCTTCAACGGCTGGCTCTATGCTGGTGGCCTGTTCGAAATAGTTTATGGCCTCCAAATACAATTTATTTTGTTCGCAAAACGAAGCTAAAATAATTTTACTCAAGGCCGATTCGTCGCCTGCTTCTTCTTGTACTAGTTTAAATTCTCTTTCAAGCTCTTCTGCTCGTTTGCCTTCCAACATTTTGACTAGCTTACCCTCGGCATTTGACTTGTTTTGGGCTTGTTTGGGCTCTAGTGTCACAATAAAAGATTTTGGGTTTTTCAAACCAAGTTCTTCCACATTGACTGTGACAAAGGTATCGGTGGTTTCATAATTTTTAAGTGGCTCGTCGAACATGTCTTTCAATTTCACCACATATCCTTCTGTGCAAGAAGCATTGCTGAGCCAAATGAGTTTAACTTCTTTTGAAAGTAAGTCGGAGTTTTTGGGGGTTATCATAACCAAGCCACTTTCGGTGCCTCTTTCTACCGAACCCGTCACTTTCATATTCTTTTTACGGTCTATGGTAATGGCATCATTTGGCTTTGTAATCTCGTTCAAGACCAATTCGGCATATTTTTTAGAAAAAGTACCTGAAGTGGCAATGGCTTGCCTTTCCAAATCTGCCACTTTGAAAATTCCAGGCGTTTTGATTTCCATCGATTTGCCATTTTTGTATATCAAAGCTAAATAGCCCCCATCTACTACATAAAGGGTTTGCCCGGCATGTATTTTAGAACCTGCGTACAATGGCTTATCGTCCACCAAGTTTTTACCCTTGTTTACCAACACTTTGAAAAGTTGTTCTTGGGCAAAAAGATTGCTTTTGCACAACACGAACAAAATAAAAATAAAACTTACTTTTCTCATTTGATTAACTTTGAAATTTCTCCCTAATATATAACTTTTCCTTAAAGAAGGCGACTAGCCTTTTCAACAACTGTACATAAATTTCCAAAAAATCGGGCGCAAGCGCTACTGCCAACAAAATGGCCCCAAAGTCGATGACATAACTTTTCTTTAGGTAAACATAGGCCTCCAAAAACATTAGGGCGATGATAACGATAAACTGTACCATTTTGGTTAAAGGGTCGAAAAGCATGGGCTGCCACACCAGCACAAAATTAAACATCGCCACACTGATATAACACATGATAAATGTGAGCACCAATTCGAACCAAAAGGGGGCCACATTCACATACTGCTCATTCAAAATCATGGAGATGATGTTGGCATGCACCACCACTCCAAACATATCGGGAATGGCTTTTCCTACATATTTGTCGTTGAGTGGGGTGAAAAACTTGTCGATGTCCCAAATGTTTTCACTTTGGGATATCTCGTTTCCCATATAGCCCATCAAGACAATCTTGCTCCGAATTAGGTCGGGCGAAAAATTGGAATCTAAAATATCTTGGGCATCAATGGCATAATACTTGGCTTTCACCCCATACAAATTGCCCTTGAATCGAATGTGCTCGAAATCGTACCCCAATTTCAACCTTCTTTCTGCCAATTTTTTTGAACTACCCGGCTTGTAAATTTCCGCTACTTTAAGTGCAAAAAATGTTTCGACATTTTGCTTGGCCCCGTTTTTGGTCACCGTGTCGAAAGGGGAAAAAACGCGCGCAGTCCTAAAATTCTCTTCCCCCTCGGTGATCAAATTGGCAAACCCCAACTTCGAATTCCTCAAAAAAATGGGATGTGACGATTCCAATGAATCGAAAACCTTTTTTTCCTCGTCGTAAAGCAATTTGGAGACCAACACGAGATTTTCAACCTCGTCAAATGCACTTGCCAACACACTGTCGCTTTCGGGGTCTTTCAGCCTTCTAAAAAAAGAATCAACCCCAATCACTTTTGGTTTATAGGAATTGATGATGCGCACTTGCTGGGCGATTTGTTCGCGCGAAAAACCCCCAATATTGACCAATACGATATTGGTATCTTCTTGGGCCTCTTCACGCACTTTGGAAGCGGCCAAATCGGTTACTTCAAAATCGCCAAACATGTCTTGCATGGGGCTCAAAATTTCGAAGTTGTAATTGATATTTGAAACTCCCCACAAGATGCCTAAAATAAACAAAGTAGCACCAAGTATGTCTGAAGAAAAAAAATGTTTTGAATAACCGTTCATGAAATGGCTTCCGTTTTAGATTTCATTTTGGATTCAAGAAAAAATACGCCAACCGTCAGGCTTCACCCATTTTTCCACCAAAATGCAGCGGAAAACGAGGTGCCTCGTCTATTTGCTTAATCATACCAAAACTTTCTTCGTACCTTTTGACATTGTCGCCTAGAGCAAACAAAAGTCTTTTGGCATGTTCGGGGGTTAGCACAATTCTGGCTTTTACCTTGGCCTTTGGCACTCCAGGCATCAATCTTATGAAATCTACCACAAACTCGCTGTGGCTGTGGGCAATCATGGCCAAATTGGAATAAATTCCTTCTGCCATTTCTTCCGATAGCTCTATGTTTATTTGGTTGTTTTCTTGTGGCTCTTCCATACGTTTTGCATTTAATTAAGACGAATTAAGACCTAATATTTTCAATTAGCAAATTGCGCAATTTAGTTTTACTTGCATAAAAAAGGGAAAGCCGTCGCTTTCCCTTTTTTATGCAAAACTCTTCTAGTTTTATCCATTCATCGAAACAAGGAATTCTTCGTTGTTTCGTGTTCCTTTCATACGGTCCAGCAAAAACTCCATGGCTTCGATAGAATTCATGTCGTTCATGTACTTGCGCAAAATCCAAACACGCTGCAGCTCCTCTTTGGTCATCAACAGTTCTTCCATACGAGTGCCAGAAGCTGGAACGTCGATAGACGGGTACACGCGCTTGTTCGAAAGTTTTCTGTCGAGCTGCAATTCCATGTTGCCTGTTCCTTTGAATTCTTCGAAAATAACTTCATCCATTTTAGAACCAGTTTCAATGAGGGCGGTAGCCAAAATAGTGAGCGAGCCACCATTTTCTACATTGCGGGCAGCCCCAAAAAAACGTTTTGGTTTGTGCAAGGCATTGGCATCTACGCCACCCGAAAGTATTTTGCCCGAAGGGGGCGACACGGTATTGTATGCCCTAGCAAGGCGAGTGATTGAATCGAGTAAGATGACTACATCATGACCACATTCTACTAAACGTTT